>JANQEB010000197.1 GCA_028278605.1 Candidatus Gastranaerophilales bacterium | reverse complement strand
TATGAAATTCAGCCCTTTTGAGGTAATTAAATGAGACCAAAAACCAAGCTAATTGACTTCTCTAGCGATTTTCAAAAAATCTTTGAGATTATTTCTGGATTTAGGGCTAACTGCGTAAGTCCTGATCTAAATATTCCTCGTATTTCTTTTTTAAGTTATCAATACTTTCATCGTTGTCTGTTACAACTGCAACATTTTTTTCTACGATCTTGGCTATATTTAAAAACCTTTTAAATGCCAAAGCTCTTACAGAAATAACATCTATGCCGTCTTCTATAGGAAGATTACCATGTTCGTCCAAGTACGCTTTTTGCACAATTAATTCATCGGAAGGACCTTCTACTAAAATGGTTTTTTTAGATAAAAGCATTCGTAAAGTATCATAACCTGGTAACTTTTTAAAATATTCATAAGTACTCTCATCTAAAGCCTTAATATGGCAGTAAGTATTTCCATTTAGTAGAATAGTTTTATCAAGCCCGGTTTTGTTTGCCAAATATGAGCTATGTGTGTTGATTAATAATTGTTTTCCATCACAACAGACTTTAATATGGTTTACAAGCTTATTTAAATTTGAAAAAGATAAACTTGTTTCAGGCTCTTCTATCATTATTATGTCTGATTTTTCCAATTTATCTTTTAATGCAAGTTTAATTTTAACGGCATTTTGTTCTCCTTTTCCTATCGATTTAAAAGGAATATCATTTAAATAAAGACATAAGCTTGATTCCCAAGCATTTTTTGCAGAAACGTCAATCGAAATTTTAACATCTTTATCTGAGATTTTTGTTCCAATTGCAGCAAACTCATCATTAATTTTTTTTATGTTTTGATCATTTGTAAATTCTTCTTTTAATTGTCTATATTTCAATGCTAATATCGCTCTCTCTGAATCATCTAAGTGATAATCTATAAGAGAGGCTATATATTTATCAGTTCCCTGAATAAAACGGTGTTCAATATTACTAATTAGATGAGATTTTACAGGTAATTGTGTAAACTTAAAAGGACTATTTGAAAAAGAAAACCATTCACAATGGTAATATTCAACAGGTATAGCTTGTACTTGCTCCACATCTTCTATATATTTTTCATATTCTTGCTGAAAGCTGTTATCAAAACAAATTTTTAAAGAAACTCCTGCACAGTCCTCTTGTAAAGAGTTACTGGTTCCTTTAAATTCTCCGTTAAGGCTTTCATCAAAATACAATTCTATTAATATATCAGGCAAACTAGCTGTTTTCCCTTTGGATTTAAGTTCTTCAAGATAATTGTTTTGGGCTTCTAAATTAAATATATATGGAGATAATTCTTGTTCTATTAATCTGCCGTTAAGTCTTTTAGTTAAAGCCAGATTTATCGCTTCAAAAAGGGTAGTTTTACCTGCTTCATTATTTCCTACAATAATATTTATATTCTTATTTAATTCAATTTCAAAGTCTTTAAATTGTTTATAATTTTTTATTACTACTTTCCTTAACATATATTCTCCGAAGCTACCTAATGAAAAAGATTACAAATAAAATTATTATAATTATATTACAAATAAGGATATAAATTATAATAGTTTATTGTATTTTTACTCAAAAATTCTACACCAAATTTTTTCCGCAAATCCGAAATAGTGTAACAATTTTAATCAAAGTGATTTTGAAAAATCAGAAACCATGACACTGTAGAAGCGATTTTAAGGTGTTTTTAAATTTGCTATCCACCTTCCACCACCAAAAACATCAAAATAATTCGATGTTACATAAGAAATATTATTGGTTAATTTTGCTTTTGAAAAATAACTTGTTTCATTAATATTTTTATATTTTAATTCCTAGAAATTAAAATACAAAAATTCACTTGGCTGTCCGATAGTGCTAACTCCTATTAATAATAATATTGAAGTAAATATTGCATTCCATTTATTTGGTTTGAATTTTTGGACTATTTGAGTAGAATTCATTGCGAATAAAAGTCCAAAAGACAGTATTATTATGTATAAAACATTAGTCAGGTCAGTAAATGACAATGTATGTATATGCTCTAGCCTTAAATGCCCATGATATATTTGGGGTGGTTGAAAACCGTTTACGCCAATCATATTTTTTGTCATTTGCCAACCTGTATCAAAACTATCCGCTCTGAAAAAAGCCCAAGTAAAACAAACAAATAAAAATGTAATAATAACTCCGAGAAAATTGGGCATTTTGATTTTAGTTTTTTCCCATAAACGATGAACTACTGTCGCAAAACCATGTAATGCACCCCAAACCACAAAAGTCCAGTTTGCTCCGTGCCATAAGCCGCCAAGAAGAAATGTTGCAAATAAATTTCTGAAAATTTTAAGTTCACAGATACGGTTTCCTCCTAAGGGAATATAAACATAATTTTTTAAGAACCTTGAAAGTGTCATATGCCATCTTCTCCAAAAATCTTGAATAGAAACTGCTTTATATGGAGAATTAAAATTTTGCGGAAGAAAAATGTTAAACATCATCCCTACTCCAAGTGCCATATCCGTATACCCGGAGAAGTCAAAATATATTTGCATCGCATAAGAAATTATTGTTAACCAACTTTCAAAAAAATTAAGTTGGTCTACGAATAAAAAACCTTCTGCAACAAAGGTTGACAAATTATCAGCTAGAACGACTTTTTTAAACAGACCTATTGAAAATAAGAATATACCCATGGCAAGGTTTTTATGAGAAAAAATTTTATTCCTTAGCTTTGCAAACTGCGGCATCATTTCTCTATGATGAACAATAGGACCTGCAATTAGCTGCGGGAAGAAAGTTACAAATAGCGCGTAGTTTAGAAAATCATATTCTTTTGTTTCACCTTTATAACTATCCACAAGATAAGCAATTTGCTGAAAAGTAAAGAAACTTATCGCTAAAGGCAACACTATTTTCATATAGTTAAATTCTGTATACATTAATGCATTTAAGTTATCCAGTAAAAAGTTAAAATACTTAAAATAGCCAAGTAATAAAACATTACCAATTATTCCAAATCCCACAACAAATTTTTTATTTATTTTCAAATTAACATCATTCAGTAAAGTTGAGCCAATTGAATAGTTAAATACCATTGAAAAAAGTATTAATGGTAAATAATCAAGCTTCCAGTAGGAATAGAAAAACAAGGAAGCTAAGATTAACCATCCTTTTGATAGTTTTATCAGCTTAAATTTATTCAGTATGTAATATATGATTAGTGTTATTGGTAAAAATAAAAATATGTAAATATACGAATTAAATAGCATATTAAAATTCCAACTACCATAAGTCTGTCTTTTATTAAAGATTATTTCAGATAAATACAAATGTAAATGCTTTTGTACTTATAATTTAAGTATTTTTTTAGTATTATTCATCTTGTAGAGTGGATATAAGACTATTAAGCCTTTATAATGAAAAGTATTAATCAATTTAGGCTGAGATGAGAAATGAACTTAAAATTGTCAAATAAATATAAGCTGTATAATTTAAAAGTTTTAGTGCTATTTTCTGTATTATATGTTTGTTTACTTTTTTCAACATACTTTTTTTATAAAGATTTTGGCTTTTCTTTATGGGTTGAGGAAATATATAATTCAAAACTTAATTATTCAAACAGTATAGATAAAAACAAATTGGTTTTGTTGGGTGGTAGTAATGTTCTCTTCAGTATTGATGCTGAAACTCTAGAAAAAGAATTAAACATGCCGGTTCTAAATTTAGGCACAAGTGCTGGCTTGCGAATTCAATATCTTTTAGATAGAGCTACAAAAGATTTTATTAAGCCTGGTGATACGGTTTTACTTTCTTTGGAGTACCGACTTTATAATGACATTAAAAGTAATGGAGCTATTTTAGATAAATATTTACTCAGTTATGATCGAGAGTATTTAAGCAAACAAACATTCTTAAAAAAAGCACAAAGCACTTTTTCAGTTCGTCCTGATGAATTCATAAAATCTTTAAAATATAAGCGTTCAATAAATGAAAAAAATAACACAATATATAATGTAAAAAATTTAAATAAAAATGGGGACCAGCAAGGGAATAATGGGCAAAATACTGAACGGTTTTCCAAAGAAGATAATGTTTTAAACGAACTAAGTAAAAAGTTGAACTATAAAGAAAACTTCACAATACATATTATCAAGTTTATTCAATGGTGCCAGTCAAATAATGTAAAAGTTCTATATGTTCACCCTGCAATTCCTTATCATCAAGAATATAAAGAACCTAAAAACTTATTAAGATTAAGAGAACTCGAATATTTTTATAAACAACAAGATGTTTTTGTTTTAGATATCAAAAATGTTTTTTTAGAAAAAAAATTTTTTTATGATACAACGTACCATCTAAATAACCAAGGACGTAAAATCAGAACAAACGATATATCAAACAAATTAAAATTTTATTTAAATTTGAAAAACAAATCAATATAACTAATTTCAGATATATGAAAGGAAAGATAAACATATTTCCTCTTTCCTCCATTTCTTTAACAATACCAACTTTAATTTCACTTAAACTTAGAGCCTATCAGATAATTAAAATCAAAAAATATGTTTAATGTCACCTTGAGTCGCTAGGAAATGGCTGGCAAGTTAGGAAACCTGTTTTTCCTAGCACTAAAAGTTAGAAAAAGATTCGTCCTAATATTGCAAAAAACAATGCAGAAAGAGCTTGTATTCTTTTTGCAGAAAACTTTACAAAAAGAATACCTTTTTAACGTATTCATACGAACTTTTTCTACTTGCTTTTGGAGTTCTATTCTCTTTTTAAGCGAGTTCCATCAACAACCCATACCATATTTTATAAAAGTTTTCACGTAATATGCGTTCCTCGGGCTTTATATGCGAGTGTTGAAATTCAATAACAAGACCTTGTTCTGTATGGATATCAGCTATATGTTTTTCCTCTGTTTCTTCGTTGATGAAGATATATTCTTGCCAATCTTCCGGAAAATAATTCTTCCAAGAGCGATGCCATTCAGTTTCTGACTCCCATCAGTGATCGCAGTTTTTTTGACCTATGCGCCCAATGATGAATTTTTTGAGTTCCGCATTTCGGAATGACAGGATGTTCACAAAACCGGACAGACTCCTTTTAGTCCAGGTTTGGCTTTAACACATTCATTATTTATCAAAGCAAAATGCATACACGCCCCCACAGATATTACTATTTTATTTGCCATGAAAGAACAAAAACAATATAAATTCAAATTTTTTAATTGATAAAGATAATTATGGACTTGCAGGCATATTAGCTTGTAAGACCTGGCATAAAGCATTGAGTTTTGAATACCAACCGATAGGCATTCCCTGAATATTGTCCTGCTGGATGTAAAGTTCTGTCAGGCTTTTTATTTTGTCCAAACATTTTTCGTTTGTATTATCAAGCTTGTCAGCGCCTTTTTCTCGTGGAAGCTTTAACTGGAAACGGTAATAACAATCAGGTGGTAGTATTTGTTTAAGCTGATATTCTACTGTATCGCTGTTTCCGTCAAAGAACGAGCCGATTAGCGGTCCTTTAATCCATGCAACAGGCGACCAGTTTTTTATTTCGTCATAGTAAAGCGATGAAGTTGCAACACCTGTGCCAAGGGAAGTTACTACGATTTTCTTTGTAGTTGGATCAATTCCCTGTTTTTTCAGAATCTTTAAGACCTCTACGTAGGCGCACATAGCCGGGTTATTGACCGCAATCCCGCCGTCAATAAATGTTCCCTTGCCGTCAATTTTGTTTGGCTCAAAGTATGTAGGAGCAGCCGACGTTGAGCGGGCAACATCTTTCATTCGCAATTCTTGATACCTGCTATCATAGCTGGTGAAGAATGTGGCGTTCCTGCCCTCTGTCTCGTAAGAAGTAATAAGAACAGGTTTCAAGGATTGTTTTAGGGTAAGTTCTTTAAACTTGTCCTCTAAAACCTCATCAATCCCTTTGCTCTTATACTTTTCGCCTCTAAAGACATAGTTTAACGGGGTTAAAGGTGTTTTCCTAAAGATTTTTTGCCCGTCTTCACCTAAATAGATGTCGATAAGACTCTTAGCGGAAGCGACCTCAGGGCGGTTGAGAAGCAGAGAAAGTATTCCGCCGGTTGAAGTTCCGGCAAAAAAGTCAAATAACTCGTATATGGGTTTGCCTGTACACTTCTCAATTTCCGCAAGCAGCAGGGCGGGGATAAATCCCCGTATCCCACCGCCGTCAATTGATAAGATTTTTATTACATTTTGATGTTCAAACATTTAATTCTTCTCCTGTAAAAAGAAAGTATAGGTTTTTTTGGAAATACAAAATATATATAAAAAAAAGGAGGTTCTCCCCCCTTTTTTTATATTAATGGTTTTTCAGGAAACTTATATGAATCAACATCTGCTTGTGTCGTAAGTCCTTTTGTAGCATCTCTTAATGCTTGTCTATACGTTTTACATTCTTCCAGATCAGTCGTTAAATTATTATCAAAAGCTTTATTTATTAATATATCTGCTTCCTCCAATAAAATTTTACGAGGTTCTCTTATTTTTACATCAATATATTTTTTAAAATCTATTTCCCAATAACCTTCATTATTTTCATTTACTTTTGCAATATAAATATCTTCTGATGTTGGAGGTTCAGGAAATTTAACCAATGAGTTATTAATTCTTATATGCATTATGCTATCCTTTCATCAATATAACCAATAGTATTTAATACAAGAAGTGTACTAGAGCCAGTGCCATTACATCTGATTTGACTATTTGCATCAACTCTTACTAATATTTCGCTATTATCAATGCCGCCTGTGCTTGTAATACACCCAACTGTACAATTGTCTTGTGTTGGCGCTAAAACACTTTCATCTGTTTGATTTATTATTACATAGGCGCCCGTTGATGATCTTGATCCTTTTGTGCTTAACTGCACTAGTTTATTTGGTGGCGCACTTAATGTAGGAGTTTGTACTCCTGTAATATATTGATACCTTGCATCTTGTATGCGTGTATTATATCTAAAAAACACGCCACTTAGTGATTCTGTCCAAGTTCCGTTTATTATATTACTGCTTCCATCAGTTAAAACTGAGCCAATTCTTCTATATTTTATATAACTTGTTGCATCTGAAAGTAAATTGGTAGCTGTAAGTGATGTATCAAAACCTGCATCTACAGTGCCATCTGATTTTGCTATGACAAAAATATGATACCAAGTATTAGCCGACAACGTCAGTCCAGAAGGGAATCCTCCAGCATTATTACCTTCTGACCAGTTAGCATCAATTTGTTTTGTAATAGTAGATGATAAGCTTATAGATCCTGAATTATCATTATTTGAGCATTCACCCTCTGATATATCTATATCATGTTGAGAGTCAGTACTATTATTAGATGGAATAAGCTCGGAAATATAATTTCTGGGAACTGTACTTATGTCATATTTTAAGTGCATAAGGTTATTATTAACCTTATCAACATCGCAGGCTCCAGCACCCTGCATCGCATTGTCTGTCCATGTGTAAGTCATTTTCTTTCTCCTTTCACTTTATTAATATCCTTTTACTCTTATATCTACTTTTGCTGTAATTGCTGTTCCAGAGTTATTATAAGCTTTAACTGTCGCCTGCGAAGTACTTTTTGCCGTAACCACGCAGTAGCCGTTTGTTCCGTCCGAAATATTTGCAACAACTGTTGGTGTAGTTGTGTATGCTGGATCAAAGCTGACAGTTACTCCATCTGCTGCAGTTGATATAACCTGATCATCAAAATATAAATCTCTGTCAGGTACATCAACATTAATTATAAAGTTTGATATAGCTGTGTAGACATTATTAGGGCTGTTTATCGTAATTTTGAATTGATAATACCTGAATTTATAACTGCCTTGAGAAAACACCTGCCAGTCAGTCCAAGTTACATTATCTTCACTGTATTTCCACTCAATTACTATGTTGCTGGCATCATCTCTACTGCTCAGATCATAATTAACACTTATTATTGAATCCAGATTAGAGCCTATGTCATAAACTTTGGTTGTATATGACCCTGTTGATTCAACTTCAGAACCCCAATAACCATCAGGCGCATAGTCTTTACCTGTATTGTCCCATGTGCCTGAACTTGTCCATGTTTTAGTAGAATTCAAGGCAACTCTGTTATAAGTTGCAAAACAATTAACAAAAGTTCCAGATGAAAGGTCATCATCAAGAATATTTTCATTAACAATGACATTTGTTTCAGGAATATCGCTGATTACAATTGTTGAAAGCTTTGCATTTTCAGAATAGTTGCCGTACTTATTAACAGCGCATATCCAGTATTTATAGGTGCCTTTTTGAATATTCAGCTCCGTATAAATTGTTCCTGTAAGATTTTTAGCAACCACTCTTGATTCAGTCCATGAAGTACCTTCTCTAATTTCATAGGTTGCCAGTGAATTTGAAACAGGCTGCCATGTTAATATGACTGAATTTAAGTTTTGCGCAGCTGATAAGTTTTGAACATCTTCAGGAGTGTCTAAAACATCATCTATATCAACCGTATTGAATACAGGAGCAACACTTCCTAATATATCAGCGTATAGACCGGTATTACCGCCTGATAAGTTCGTTTTAGCCATTGCAGTAACAACACCTGAACCGTCGTTTCCGGCAGCATTTGCAACAGTAACAAGATCAGATGCATCTTGATTAGCATCAATAGTAGTTTTAACCTGCGATGCTGTTGAAGTTATCGCGCCACTTCCGTCTGTTGCAAGAGAAACGTCAATATCATTTCCCGTAACCGATACATTTAAAGACTGACTTGCAGCGTAAGGATCAGTATATTTTACGGTAATATCATTAGCTTCATCGGTTTTATCAACCGAGGTATAAACAAGATCGTTATTATCGCCTGTTAAATTTGTTGTTAAAGTTGCATTCTCAGCACCATTGTACTCCCGGCAGATTAGCTGAATCTGCCCTTCCTGGGTTTCGTTCATACTGACGACAACCATTTTTTTCTTTTCATAACCCATAAACGTGCTTGAAATATCGATAATATCGCCCGGCGTTCTGTCCAAAGCCTTTTGAGTTGTCATAAAGGCAATAAATTTATCACAGGTGTTTGCCTGATTAAGATAGAACCAAGATAACCTTGAAGCTTGCTTAAAGTTAGTTATGCCAAGCGCCACAATTTCCTGCACAATCGGAGGGTCGTTTAAGAACTCGTCGGCTTCGGCGACGGCAAAAGCTCTTGAATACCTGCTGTCAGGGTCTAAATATCTAATCTTGAAGATATCACATCTTTGCTCTTTTGGGGTTGTCCAGAAAACTTCACTGTCAGCAAGGATATCAGCTTCCGTGAAGGATTGGACTGACTCTTCGTCTTTCTCTATCGTGACTGATATTTTATTTCCATTATATTTTAAGAAACCACGACAAGTGATTAACATCTCGTTTAACCAATCCTGCCTTGTTTTTCTGGTATCAAGAATAAGGTTAAGCGTGTATCTTGTATCTTTGATAACCATCGTCTGACCGCTGGCTGAAGCTGAGAAGTTGGAATTAACCGTTAAAGAAGTATTGTTGCTAACCGCTGTAACTTCCTTGCTTTCGCCGTTAACAGTGACTTCATCGCCGACTTTAACTTCATCAGTAAACTTTGTTCCTGAGCCGGTTACTGTTGCCTTGCCGGAAGTTACACTTACGGTTCCGGTTGCGTTAACAGGGTTAACTTTCTCATCGCAATAACTTGCCGAATCGATAAAGCTTTGGATATCTATATCATCAAAGGACAGTCCGCAGCCGTTATCACAGGTTAAGAAGTCTAAAATACACCATATAGGGTTATTGGAATATTCGGTTGTATAAGTTGTTGTATTCGTATAAACTCTTACAGACTTGCCTTTTAAGACGGCGCTAACGTCCATATAGTTGTTGGCGACTTTTGTACCGGATTTGATTGTCAAAGCAAGATAAGCTGTATGCTTTAACCCGCCGACAAGTTCCACCTTCGCTTCCTGTGTACTTCCGGTTACTCTTGAGTCAATTGTCTGGGTTCCATTGCCTGTATAAGCCGTATAAGAACAGCCTTTAAGGGCATTATCATTAATTAAAATTTCATTGATTCTTATATCTGAGAATCCGCTTATTTCGCCTTCTGCGAAGCAGACTAAAGCGTCAAACTTATTTGTTCCTTTACTTTGCCAGATTTTGTTACCGGCAGCCCTGGCTTTGCCGTAGACTATAGGAACGCATAGGCAGTTGTTTGCCTGCGTTTCCAAAGCCCCGAACCTATAAGCCGGACTCTCGAAGTCAAAGCCTAGATTGTTAGTATTTGTTACACTCATATATTTCCCTCTTTACCTAAAATAATTATTTACTATTTAGTCGGAGTAGGAACTACCACTGACGGGTAGCCTCCAAAATTCGTGACGTTACTTAATGCCTTACACCTTGTAAGCGTTTTATCGCATTTAGTTTCGCCGCCGGAGTATCCGCATTTGCTATCCTTAAACTTCCACTGGCAGTTAACGTCAAAGACAATATTAGGGCTCAGTGAAGAATAGTTATTCAGGATTCTCTCAACAGTAAATATCAAGGATTTTGCGGTTAACTGAATCTTATTAATCTTTCCGTCGAATAATAAAACCGGGTCGCCTAAAATTGTGGTAGAATCCCCGTCAAATATCGCTTCTTCGACTTTACACGCTGTGTTGGTGAGGACATCACCGTTGGTTGCAACTGTAGCTGCAAATTCCTGAGCAATATCAGAAAGACTTACCACCATACTATCAGTAGTTCCATCCAGCGAAGTTTCAATGCCGGATGTTTTTATCATCCTTGCATAATAGGTGTTGGAATCCACAACCAAGCTTGCCGCAGAATCGTTTGCCAGAAACCTAACTACAGGGTCAAGGCTAATAGTAACTAGAGTTCTGGTTTTTAGGGTGGTTTTTGCAACTTCTGTTTTCTGTGCAGTAGTTAAACCTCTACTCATTATTCCGCTACCTCCACAAATTTAATACTAAACATTGAATAACCTTCCTCCATAATCTTTAAATCCAGCACATCAGAGGCGAACCTGACCAGGTACTGCTGACCATCCCCGCCTTTAGATGAATCCCATGTCCAGTAGAATGCTGTTTTACGTCCTTTCTGGGATTTAAAAAAATTGACTATAGCGTTTCTGTTTGTTAAGTTTTTTTCAAAATGAAGAACCCAGCTCATTCTGGGGTTAGTCCAGGCATCACGACGCTGTTCACCACCGGTGAATGTTTCATCCACAATGGTTTTGTACTGAACTGAGTTAACGTGTGCCTGTTTGTAAGGATAATTGAATGTGTCTACCATATTTGCTTACCTCGTTTTTATCTGAATACCGTTTTTATATTGTTACCATGAGAAAAGGAAACGTATTATAGTGCCGATTATTGATACTGCAGCTTTTGCAGCTGCTACTACCGCATTTGCGGCTGTTTTTGCTGCAAGTGCTGCAACAGAGGCAACGGCACGGACAGGAGATCGTGAAGAAATCCATTTTGCAGCATTATAAATTACCCCTATTTCATTTTTGAATGCTTGCCATCTACTTGGTGCGATGGTATAGGTTTTACCCCAGACCGCATGAAGAATCGGACGAGCTTCACTATAATAACGTCCAACTTTTTTAACTTTTTTTGATAGCTTTTTACCAAAAGCCAGGTCTCTGGCACGATCATATAAATACCCTTTAGCGTACTGACTAGCTATTACAACACCAGTATAAAGAACTTGCTTTATATTTTCAGAATTAGGTGTTCTATATACTGCTTCTCGAGCAAACGGCCGGGCAGTAGCAGCTGGCAGGGCATCTGTGCCGGAGGTGCTCGTTTTGTCCGGCATGGGAATGCCATTTCGATTCAAAACTCTTTTAGTAGGATCATAGTTCACCATTTCTGTTACAGGGTCGTAGAAGTCTGCGGAACTCAGGACATTTTGCTCGATACCGATTTTAAAATCAGCATCAGGAGTAAAAGCTCCTTTCATGTTTTGTCCAATGCTTCCTATGGCATTGCTTATATCTTCCCTGGAGTCATATGTCGCGTCAAAGAATTCTTTTAATCTTTCATACTCCTGGTCCTCGGTCATTGAAGGGTCATG
>JANQEB010000196.1 GCA_028278605.1 Candidatus Gastranaerophilales bacterium | reverse complement strand
TCATCATCTGTCATGTCATCGTGATAATGTATTTTAGTGGCACCTGGATCGTTCTTTAAGTACTCTGAGTACTGGTCTTCTGTCATTTCTGAGCCAGGGTTGCTTCCTCCTTGACTTCCCTCAGAGGCTATTTCAGCTTTGACACTTTTTAACTCTGAAACTTTCGTTAGATATTCCCATTTTTGATCATCTGTCATCGATGAATTAGAATCATTAAAAAGTTCTTTTATGCTGTTCATAAAAGATCTGAGTTCTGCTGGAACTTCTGGGGATTCTGGTGTAACAAGCTTTCCGGTTTCTCTATCTATTATAATTCCACCGCTGCCAACAGTATATTTTTTGATACCCTTTGGAACTTCAAATTTTTTAGACGCTTCAAATAGTTTATCTACAAACTTATCAGCTTGCTCACCAGCATAATTAGATCCATGATAAGTAAAAATAGCCCCCTCTAATATAACAACACCTTTTGCCCATGGTGGTGCGAAATAAGCTGCAATTGCTGTAGCTGTTGTTCCAAAGCCCCCAACTAAACCAGACACTAGATATTTTGCAAAATTACTTGTAGCTGACTGAATAGGGCCTTCACCCTCTATTACATCATTGGCTGTGTCAATTGCAGTATCGCCAACGTCCTTTGTCTTGCCGCCAGCATCAATCGTTTTTTTAATACTTTCCCAAAATGCTTTACTTGCCATTAATATACTCCATTTCTTCTCTTATTTTTTTGCCTAAAATATCTATATTAGGCACAGTTCCTACCCAGATAGGATGTTTTTTCTTGCGAAACAGGATTAGATAACCACGATTTAAAGAATCCATGAAAAATTTATTTGCGCTTATATTCTTTAATTCGTGAATTTTAACTTCAAGAGTTTTTCCAAGAGTAAAAATATTCTTTATAAAAATGCGCTTATTAGTTAAAATAAGTTCTACAAAAAAACTATTAACATCCTCTAAAAAAAGAAGTAAAAGTCCTAATATAAGGAATATTTTTAAGAATAAATAAAAAGAAACTATAGTATCATATTGCAATATTATTAATGGTATTACAATTAAAAACCCAATAAATCCTTCTATACCTGTCCTTAGGCTTTTTTGAACCTCATAGGTTATTTCTTCATCTTTATCTAGATTTATTTTCATTTATTTCTCCTCTTATGCTGCTTTACATTTATCTATGTCTACTCTTTTAGTAGGGTCATAGTTCATCATTTCTGTTACAGGATCGTAGAAGTCCGCGGAACTCAGGACATTTTGCTCGATACCGATTTTAAAATCAGCATCAGGAGTAAAAGCTCCTTTCATGTTTTGTCCAATGGCTCCTATGGCATTGCTTATATCTTCCCTGGAGTCATATGTCGCGTCAAAGAATTCTTTTAATCTTTCATACTCCTGGTCCTCGGTCATTGAAGGGTCATG
>JANQEB010000155.1 GCA_028278605.1 Candidatus Gastranaerophilales bacterium | reverse complement strand
GTGCGCGGCAGCGGGAGCTAACGCAGTAGCTCATTCATGCAGCGACAGCGGGAGCATAGACTCATTCATGGGCGGGTTTTGGCAAATGTTGCATACATGAAATTAGAGATTCGAGTTGTTTAGCCATATTTTGAACGCCGTTTTAAGACATTTCGGCACGGTGCCGCTCTTTGGAAATTTATCATCAAATGAGCTTACCGGTTTTATATAAGATAAGTCCTGTTATTAAACTTTATTAAAAAATTAAGTTGTAAATAACAACTATTTTGCGTTATTGTATTTTATATTGTTGAATAGTAAATAAAATTGAACACAATTAACCAAACAAAGTCTTAATAATTGAATGATATAATGGAAAATAACTAAATAACTACAAGGAAAAAATCATGAGCAGGAAATACGCATTAGAAAAAGTTAGAAATATTGGCATAGCGGCACATATTGACGCGGGAAAAACAACGACCACGGAAAGAGTTTTATTCTATACCGGTTTTAGCCATAAAATCGGTGAAGTTCACGAAGGGACTTCTGTAACAGACTTTATGGAGCAGGAAAGAGAAAGAGGAATCACAATTACCTCAGCTGCTGTTACATCATTCTGGAAGAATCACCAGGTCAACATTATTGATACTCCGGGCCACGTTGATTTCACAGTTGAAGTAGAAAGATCATTACGTGTTCTTGACGGAATGGTAGCTGTTTTCTGTGCGGTAGGCGGTGTTCAGTCCCAGTCAGAAACAGTATGGCGCCAGGCTAATAAATACCAGGTCCCAAAAATTGTTTTTGTTAACAAAATGGATAGGGTCGGGGCTAACTTCTTAAAGGTTGTAAACCAGATCAGAGACAGGCTTCAAGGCAACGCTCACCCGATTCAGTTACCAATCGGAAGCGAAGAGAATTTAACGGGAATTATCGATATAGTTGAACAAAAAGCTTATATCTATGAAAACGACCTTGGAACAGAAATTAAAGAAACCAATGTTCCTGATGAATATAAAGAGGAAGTTGCCCAGTATAGAGAAAAGCTTATTGAAGCGGTTTCCGAGCATGATGATGAGTTAATGATGAAATACCTCGAAGGAGAGGAATTAACAACAGAAGAAATTATCGCGGGAATAAGAAAAGCAACAGTAGCTAACAAATTAATTCCTGTAATCTGCGGCTCAGCATTCAAGAATAAAGGTGTTCAGCTGTTGTTAGACGCGGTAATCAACTACCTTCCTTCACCGCTTGATGTTCCTCCTGTAGAGGGTGTTGATTCGGACGGAAACGCGGTTGTCAGAAAGAGCGATGATAACGAGCCATTCGCAGCTCTGGCATTTAAAATTATGACAGACCCTTATGTAGGCAGATTAAGCTTTATAAGGGTGTATAGCGGGACTTTAAAAACAGGAAGTTATGTTTTAAACACTAAAACTAATAAAAAAGAGCGTATAAGCAGGCTGCTTCAAATGCAGGCTGATACCAGGAACGAAGTCCAGGAAATCAGGGCCGGTGATCTTGTTGCTGTAGTAGGTTTAAAAGACACTACAACCGGTGATACTCTTTGCGATGAACGAGCTCAGGTTCACCTGGAATCAATTGAGTTTCCTGAGCCGGTTATTGCAATTGCAATAGAACCAAAAACAAAAGCTGACCAGGATAAACTATCTATAGCGCTTAACAAGCTTGCTGAAGAGGACCCGACTTTCAGGGTAAAAATTGATCCTGAAACAGGACAAACAATTATTTCAGGTATGGGCGAGCTTCACCTCGAAATTATCGTTGACAGGCTTCTCAGGGAATTCAAAGTAGGCGCTAATATTGGCAAACCCCAGGTTGCTTACAGGGAAACAATTACTAAAGAGATTGAAGTTGAAGGCAAATTTGTACGTCAATCCGGCGGACGCGGTCAATACGGACACGTATGGCTTAAGATTGAGCCACTGGAGCCTGCATCAGGATTTGTGTTTGAGAATAAAATCGTTGGCGGTGCAATTCCTAAAGAATACATCCCGGCTGTGCAAAAAGGTGTTGAAGAAGCTCTTACCGGTGGAATCATCGCTGGTTACGAGGTTATTGACCTTAAAGCAACGCTGTTTGACGGCAGTTATCACGACGTTGACAGTAGTGAACTCGCTTTCAAAGCAGCAGGCAGTATCGCGGTTAAAGACGGTGTAAAAAGAGCTGCTCCTATCCTTCTTGAGCCGATTATGAAGGTGGAAATCGAAGTTCCTGAGGACTACCTTGGCGATGTAATCGGCGACCTCTCCGGAAGAAGAGGACGTGTAGAAGGTATGGAAGCTATCGAAGGAGCCGGTTTACAAAAGATCAACGCATATGTTCCATTAGCGGAAATGTTCGGTTATGCTACTGATATTAGAAGTAAAACCCAGGGCAGGGGGACTTTCTCAATGGAATTTGCAAGGTATGAGCAGGTGCCGTCAAGCCTCGCGGAAACTATTATTGGCAGCTGCGGAGTTGCATAAGTAAAAGTAATCATAATTTATAATAAAAGCCAGCCAAAAGGCTGGTTTTTATGCAACTTGTTATAGGTTAATTAATTCGAATAACGGGATGGTTACATCTTTTCAGGGGCGCAAACCCCAAGAATCATAAACGCGTTTGCAAGTACCTGCTTTGTCGCATTAACCAGCGTTAACCTTGCTTTCATGACTTCTTTATCAGCATTTAATACCCTTGTGAAAGTATAAAAATGATGGAAATCCTTTGCCAGGTCAAGAACATACCTTGCTATCATATAAGGTGCTCTTGACTTTGCAGCGCTTGCTATTAAATCGTCAAAAGACTCAAGTTTTAAGATAAGCGCCCTTGTTGAATCAAATTCCCTCTGCTCTTCTGTGTTAAGCAACGGTGTTAACCGGGTAACATCAAATGTATCGGGATTAAACAGTTCATCAAGTTCCTGCTTGCTAAATAATGGCGGTAAAATTTCGCCTGTCTCCCTGTCAGGCCTTTGGCTTACAGCGGTTCTTAAAATACTGCAGGAGCGGGCATGAGCGTATTGCGAGTAATAAACAGGGTTTTCGTCAGAGGCGGACTTGGCCAGGTCAACATCAAAGTCAAGGGTTGAGTTAATATCTCTCATAACCATCCAGAAACGGGTCCCGTCTACGCCAACGTCGTCAACCAGCTCCTCAAGGGTTACCATTTTGCGTCTTTTGCCCATCCTGACCTGTTCTCCTGAAATGACCAGGTTTACAAGCTGGCCAAGAAGGATTTCAAGGCGGTCGCTATCTTTACCAAGCGCGGCTATAGAGGCCTTAATCCTTGCTACATAACCATGATGGTCTGCGCCCCATATGTTAATCAGCCTCTCAAAGCCTCTCTGGATTTTATCATAATGATAAGCAATGTCCGCTGTAAGGTAAGTCGGGGTTACTCCGTCCTGCTTAATGATTACCCTGTCCTGGTCATCCCCGTATTCAGAGGATTTAAACCAGAGTGCCCCGTCTTTTTCGTAAATTTTGCCTGCGTCTTTAAGTTTATTAATGGCTGATTCAACCTTGTTTTCCGCGTATAGCGAGGCCTCGCTGAACCAGTTGTCAAAATTTATTTTTAACCGGGCCAGAAGAGCGTTTTGTTGCCTAAGAATTTCGCCGGATACATATTTAAGCAGTTCTTCCCTTAATTTTTCGGGTGTTTTCTCGCCTTCTTCAGGTTTAAACGTCTCAGTTTTCGGGCTTATAATATATCGTCCGGTTTCATCGCAGTATTCTGAAATATAGAGCGACTCAAGGATTTTGGGGAATTTATCCGGGTTTTCCCCATTGTATTTCCCGGCTAAATCAAGTAAATATTCCCCCGGGTAGTAATTTTTCTTGCCTGTTTCATCGGTTGGGATGGCAAAATCATAACCGTTCACCTGGTAAATCCTGATCAGGAAGGATTCAAACAGATTGTTCATCTGGTTTCCGGCGTCGTTAATATAAAATTCCTGGTAAACATCAAACCCTGAGAACTTTAACAGTTCTGCCAGCGAACTTCCTACTGCGGCCCAGCGCCCATGGCCTATATGAAGAGGACCTGTAGGATTGGCAGAAACGTATTCAATCATTAATTTTTCGCCATTACCAAGGTTATTCCTGCCAAAATCCTTGTTTTTAACTATTATTTCCTTTATACAGTCATAAAGTTTTTCGTTTTTTATCTTGAAATTTATAAACCCTGCAACAATATTGATTTGCGCATAATCCGCACTGAAGTATTTAGAGACCTCTTCAGCGATTTTTGGCGGGGGCATCTTTGCATGTCTTGCAAGTGGGGATACGTTTACTGCAAAATCCCCGAACTCAGGATTTTTAGGTTTTTCAATTGTCAGGCAGCCAGTGTTTTCGGGTGTTAATCCGCCTAAGTCCCCATTTTTTGCAGCTTCACCGAGTGCTTCAGTTACCATTTTTGTAATTTGTTCACGAATCATGCAGCTATTTTTCCTAAAAAAATAATTTACTCAATAACTTTCCCGCTGAAAACGTCGATTACCATTTTTGCCTGCTCTGAAACATGGACAGGGACCGGGGGTTTATTGATATCATCAAGCTCTTCTATCACTTCAGCCTCGAGTTCCTGACGGGAATCCGTGTCAATTGCTATTTGAGCGGCCTGTTTTGGCTTTGGAGGTTCCGGTTTTTTGATTGGGCTTTGTTGGGCTTTGGTTTCAGGCGCCGGATCAATCTCTATCTCTTCATCTTCAGGCATTGGAGTCCTGATAATAACCTGCGGGGCTGACCCAAACACCTGTTGGGCCGCTTGTTCCAGAAGACCTCCCTTTTCTTTTTTGGCTTTTTCAACCCATTTTTCGTTTTTACAGGTAATTATAATTTTATTTGAATTCATCTCAACCGGCTGGAATATCCTGAAAAAAGCCTCTGATGGGGCATTGATAGCGGAAAGCGAGGCCAGCAGTTTTTTCCAGGTCTCTGTTACGTCGCCTGTCTGTGTAACTTTTGGCTCATCTTTTTTGATCTCTTCGGTTTTTACTTCTTCTGAGGCCGAGAGCGCCGATTCTGAGGCTGTTTGTGCTGCAGGTCCGGGTTTTGGGGCTGGGGTTTCTGCCGGAATCCTTGCCGGTTCAGGTTTTATAACAGGCTCCGGTCCGGAAGCAGGTTCAGGTTTTGCTATTGGTTTAATTGGAGCCGGCTTGGTTTCCGGTATGGCGCCGGATGAAATTGCCTGTTCCAGCTTTTCAAGGCGCTGCTCCAGGTCTTTAATCACCTGAATATCCTGCCTGTGGCATATGCTTATTAGCGCGACTTCCAGCCATAAGTGCTGCTGGGAAGTTGTTTTAATTGTTTTTTCGTATTCAGAGAGCTTTTCTATGACCTGAACTGTTTCATTGACCTCAAACTGTTCTGACTGGGCTTTTACATCAGGCAAAAAGCTTTCTGAAATATCAACAAGGAGTTTTATGCGTTCTGAATCGTCTGAGGTTTTGATTATTAAAAGGTTTCTAAAGTAATTAATCAGCTCCCGCATTACATTAACAGGTTCGCTGTTTTGTATAACCCTGTTAATAAGCTCTAGCAGCGCGGAAGCGTCTTTGTTCGCAAGTGTGCGGGTTAGTTCAAAGAGGCTTTCTTCTGATAAGCTGCCCAGCAGGGAAATTATATCGCTTTCAGTAACTTCCTTTCCCTGGTTTGCGATTACACTGGACTGGTCAAGCAGGCCAATTGCGTCTCTCATACCGCCAAATGCTTTTTTAGCGATGATTGAAAGCGCTTTATCCTCAATCTGTATGCCTTCCTTGTCGGAAATTACCCTTAAACTGGCCTTAATTTCATCCTGGGAAACCCTGTTAAAGTCAAATCGCTGGCAGCGGCTTATGATTGTGTTCAGTACTTTATGCGCTTCCGTTGTTGCAAGGATAAATACAAGGTTTTTAGGCGGTTCTTCAAGCGTTTTTAAGAGGGTATTAAACGCCTCGGTTGTGAGCATGTGGACTTCGTCTATGATATAGATTTTGTACTTGCCTGAAACCGGGACAAACTGTACTTTTTCCAGAAGGTTTCTTGCGTCTTCGACTTTTCTGTTACTGGCAGCGTCGATTTCAATTACGTCAACCGAGCTGGAATTTGAAATATCAATACAGCTCGGGCATTTTCCGCAGGGGTCGGCTGTCGGGCCTTCAATACAGTTCAGGGACTTTGCAAAAATCCTTGCTGTGGAAGTTTTTCCAGTACCCCGCGGCCCGGTGAATAAATAGGCATGTGCAACCCTGTCCAGCTGAACCGCATTGGTCAGGGTCTTTGAGATTGACTCCTGGCCTACCAGTTCGCTGAATTTTTGCGGTCTGTATTTTCTGTATAAAGGCGTGTATAAACCCACTTGCCCGACTCCGGTTATAATTTATTTTATTCTACATGTTATATTAAAATAACTTTTAAGAAAATATCTTGCAGTAGTTAATTAATGGCCGTTAAATTTTTTTGGCGGGCTTCGCCCGCCTTAAATAGATTGTGATCCTTCGACTTCGCTCAGGACAGGCTCTGGGCTTTAAGTCGCAAAATGCTAACAACGCAGCCTGCCTCAAGCCCTCCTCGCAATGACAATCATCGTCAGTTATCATTTAAACGTTACTAAATAACTTTAATACAATGAGGAAAATAAATGAAGATAAAGCCTGAAAAACTTAATAAAGGCGATACAGTCGGGGTGATTTCACCATCCGGCGCTGTTAAAGAGAAAAAAATGCTTGAAAATGCGGGTAAATACTTTGAAGCCAGGGGCTTCAAAGTTAAAATAGCACCGCATGCCCTTGATAAAAAAGCCTATCTTGCAGGAGAAGATGCTCTCAGGTTAAGTGATCTGGAAAATTTCTTTAAAGACGGTGAGGTTAAGGCAATCATCTGTTCAAGAGGAGGATACGGCGCTTTCAGGATTTTGAATGACATAAATTATGACTTAATAAAAAATAACCCTAAAATTTTTGTGGGTTACAGTGATATAACCGCACTTTTAAATAATTTTACCCAAAAATCCGGTCTAATAACTTTTCATGGGCCGCTTTTTGCTTCTGATTTTGGAGGGGACAGGGTTGATCGCTATACGGAAGATAATTTCTGGGATGTGATAACTAAAAGCACTAAAATTCCTTATAAATTTCCCAATCCCTCTGAGTATCACTGCATAAAACCGGGTAAAACCAGAGGTGAGCTGTTTGGAGGCAACCTTGCAATTATGTGCGGGCTTCTTGGAACGCCATATATGCCGGATTTAAGAGGGAAACTGCTCTTGCTGGAAGACGTTGGCGAGCCTCTTTATAAAATTGACCGGATGATAACCCGGCTTAAACTGGCAGGTGTGTTTGAGCAGGTTGCCGGGGTGTTATTTGCGGAATTTTCATCAATAATTAAACCTGGTAATAATGATACAAACAGGCTTACAGTGCTTGATGTGATTGCCGAATTGACATCTGAGCTGAAAATTCCTGTTGGATATGGTTTCCCGGCGGGGCATGGGCCTCAGAAAGCAACTTTGCCTGTAGGAGTTGAGTATTTGTTTGATTCAGAAGAATTTAAGCTTGAGTTAACCGAGGGTTATCTTACTTGAGTTGCTAATTAATTTTCCTTATGTCATTGCGAGGAGGGCACAAACCCTTCAGTGAAGGGTTTGTGCCCTCCTCGCAATGACGGTTTTGGCTAATTAGCAACTCAAGGTTTATCTTGTATAAAAAATAAAAAAGTAAGGGTATAACCCTTACTATATATGAATTTATCTTGAGGAGAAATTATAATTTTTTCGATTAACTTTAACTGATTAATTGTTTACAAAGTGTGCCTTGATTATGCGAACCATCCATTAGATCTTGTATTTCTGACTCTATAGATGTAACTATCATCTTCAAACTGTGTTGTAGTTCTGGTTGCAAACGGGTTTCTTTCAACTGTCTGGTTGTAGTTATAGATATTACCGGATAATGCTGTTTGTACGCCGCCTGGTGTTGTTAACTGACCGAACCTGGTGCCTGTCTGCGCATTGTAAATTCCTGTCATTGAACCAAATGGATTCCTTGTAGTTCCTACGCCAATTCCGTTTACATTTGCGAATGTTCCGCTACTTGCAAATGGGTTGTTACCAATACTCGTGCTTTCAAGTCTGATTCTTGTTGCTCCAATAAAGTTGTCTCCTGCGAATACTGAACCCTGGTAACCTATGCCGCCCATACCCCAGGATGGTTTCATTCCCCATCCGTAACCCATTCCGAATGTAGAAGGGTTGCTGCGGTAGTTTGTTCTGCTCATAAATCCTGCTGCTGCGAAATAACTCATAACTAAATCTCCTCTTTCTCTTTCACCTTTACTCTTAATAAATTTAAAAATAATATGTTGCTATAATACGAAGCGTAAGTTCCTCGTTAAGTGATTAATTAATAAGATGACTACTTAACTTTTTGGTTATTGTTAAAAAAAGCCTTATACTTGCCGCCTAAAGTATTTAATTAGAGTTTAAATACACTGTTTAAATACGATTAACGTTGGGTATAGTTGCTATTAATGATGTTAAAACTGTTGTAGCCCTTTTCTCCTTTAAGATAGTTTGTTTTTCTCTCTCCTCTACCTCGTATTAATATAAAAACAATTATTATTTAAAAATTGCTTTTTTGAGGGTTTGTTTGTTTACTTTTCTTAACAAAACTATTAAATCTCTGTTGTAACAGGGGTTTATACCGATTTCGATAAGTAACAGTTAAATGAAAATAATATTCATAAATCGGCCTGGCGAAAATGAACTGCAGCTCAGGCATTCGCAAGCCAAAATAAACTAAAATAAACCAAAGTTCCTGTACTCACAAGCTAAAATAAACTAAAATTTCTGCATTCGAAGCAAAACAGAAGCTACTTTTCCGTTCTGTCGGGCTTTGCTTGCGTTAACGGGAGCATAGCCTTATTCATGCCGGCGGCAGCGGGAGCATAGCCTCATTCATGCCCGGTTTTAACGAAAACTAACTCATTTTAGTATAGTAGCTATCTCATCTATCTTTGCCTGGAGTTTTCCCGGGTTAAAACCTGAATCAGGCATGTCCGGGTTCCAGAAATTATACTGCTGTTTGCACAAAAGGATTTTTTTAACGGAATCATCAATTCTATCTTCGGAAATTTCGCTGTTAACAACTGCATCGCATAGCTTATCAATAATATTCAGGGTCTCATCAGAGAGATCCCTATAAATGAAAAGGTCAACCCCTGCATTAATTCCCTGCATGCAAGCCTCAAAAGTGTTGCAATAATTTTTCACCCCGCACATGACCATGTCATCTGAGATGACAAGGCCGTTAAAACCCAGTTTCTTTCTTAAATAGCTGTTTATGACGTTTTCTGACAATGATGCCGGAACAGGTTCCCTGTCAAACGCTTCATAATGGACATGACTTATCATAACTGCGTTTATACCGTCTTTTATTGCATGGGCAAAGGGTCTTATATGAATATTTTCAAGCTCTTCAAATGATAAGCCCAAAACCGGCATTATCAGGTGAGAATCCTCCCCGGTCGCGCCATGGCCCGGAAAATGCTTAATTACAGGTATAATGGAATTGCGCATTAATGCCTGATAAAAAGGTTTAGCAAATTCAATTACTGTACCGGGCTTACTGCCAAATGACCTTGGGCCAATTATCGGGTTATTGGGATTTGTATTTACGTCTATAACCGGCGCAAAGTTCATATTTACACCCATAAATTTTAACTCGTCCGATAATACTTCGGCCTGGGATCTGGCTGAATCAGGATTTTGGGTTAAGCCCAGGTCTCTTGGGGTAAGGTAGTTGATTTTGTTTTTAATGTTGTTTGTCCTCTCAATCATTCCGCCTTCCTGGTCAATGCTTATAAATAGCGGAATAGCCGCTGCTTTTTGCAGGGTTTTAGTTAACTTTGCTGTTTGCTCATATGACTCAATGTTTTCTGAAAACAGGATAACTCCTGCCAGGCCTGACTTTATCGCAGTTTGGATGTTCAGATTCCCGCCGGAAACAGACTTGCCGGAAAATCCCAGTATAAACATCTGGTATAGTTTTTCTTTTATGGAAAGGGATTTTAAAAGCTCTTCTATCTGCATAATGAGATAATTTTAAACTATTTTTCTATCTTACGTATGTTTAATTAAGTTATGTAAAATTTACTATACTAAAAAAAATCCGGTAGTGGTATAAAAATACGTGATTTATCATTGCGAGCCCAGTACCCGCCATGGGCGGGGCAGGCGAAGCAATCCATCACCAGATAAACTCAAGTGGAGTGCGGAGCCTGTGCTGAGCGAAGCGGAAGTATCGTTTCACTCCTCGCAATGACGGTTTTGGCTAATTAACAACTCAGGTTAAGTATAAAGAAGAGGGGAACCTGAGAAAATACTTGTTTGGTTCAGGCGCTGCCGGATTGGACGGTAAAGTTGATACAGGAGTGCCTTTTAAGCCTTTTAACGGACTGGGGCCTGATGAGTTAAAAGAAAGGTTTATACTAATGGTAAGAAGTTTTGTAAATAACAGGTATATCCCTATGTGGATGAAGGATATCAGGCATGAGGACGAGTCAAACGGAAATAACCTGCCTGATGTTGACATAATAAGAAAGGTTATGAACTCTAAAAAAGGGTAAAATTGCATAAAAAAAACGAATTAGATGACCTGCACAGCAATTTACAACCTGTTATAGTGATCTCATAACAATTTCAATAGATAATAGTTAAATGCAATTAAAGGAAGTAATAAAAAGTACGGAAATACCATAAATCGGTATGGCAAAGCAGGAGCGACGTTTTCTTAATGTCGGGCTTTGCTGGCGTTAGCGGGGAGCATAGCCTCATTCATGCCCGATTTTAAGAAAACTAACTCATTTTAGTTTAATTCTTTTGCAGGCTCAGTGAAAGGTTTTCAATTAATTTTTGGGTATCCTGAGTCATTGCATCAAGCTTTTGCCGGCAATCGGTTTCAAAATAAATTCTTAATAACGGCTCTGTACCGCTTGGCCTGATTAGCATCCAGGTATTATTGTCATCAAAGTAAAACTTAGCCCCGTCAAGCTTGTTGGAACTTACTACACCCAGAGGCCCTATCTTTGCCGGCGGGTTATTCAGGAACATATCCATTGCAGCTTCTTTTAACTGCTCGGTTAATCTCAGGTCAAGCCTGTAATTGATGTAATGAACAGCGATTTCCTGCTTTAAGTCCTCAACAATCTGATATAAAGGTTTTTGCTCATAAGCCATGGCCTCAAGAACAAGCAGGTTAGCTACTATACCGTCTTTTTCAGGGATATGGCCGATAATACTGAGGCCCCCTGACTCTTCGCCGCCGATAATCACGTCTTCCCGGCGCATTATCTGGCCAACCCACTTAAAACCAACCGGTGTTTCGTGGACTTTCACCCCGTAAAGTCCCGCAATTTTATCTATCATCCGGCTTGTAGCCACTGTTTTTACAACTGAACCCTTTGCTCCCTTGTGTTTTACCAGATGCCTGAATAACAATGCTATAACTTCATTTGGTGTTATGTAAGTCCCTTTTTCATCAATCACACCGAACCTGTCAGCATCACCGTCATTGCTAAACCCCACAGAAGGCGTGTTTTCAAGGACAAGTTTTTTAAGATCACCAAGGAATTTTTCTTTTGGCTCAGGCATGCCGCCTCCATAGAGAGGATCTCGCCAGTTTTTTATGCTTGTAACATTACACCCCGCTTCCCGGAGCAATGTGTCAAAGTAGTCTTTTCCTGAGGCATACAGCGGGTCAAAGAAAGTTTTTATGTTTGCCTGCTTAATTTTATCAAAATCAATTAAGTCTTTTACCAGCTTTAAATAGTCAGGTTTTGGGTCAAACTGCTCTGTAATCCCGGCAGTCGCAGCTTCAGGCATAAATGATTCATCACCCTGCTGAATTTGTTTTACATTAGCGACAATTACGTCTGTAATATCTTTTGTTGCTGGACCTGCATAGTCAGGAATGTATTTTATACCGCAATACTCAGGCGGGTTATGACTTGCAGTGAACATCAATGCTCCCGCGCTGTTTAAATTCTTTGCCGCAAAGGCAACTACAGGTGTTGGCGCGTCAGTATCAGTGATTTTTACGTTAAGGCCAAGCTTATTTAAGGTTTCTGCGGCTCTCCGGGCAAATTTGTCCGCCAGGAATCTTGTATCAAAGCCTATTACAACAGGCTTTGAGGGGTCATATTTTGTTTTTATATAACCCGCAATTGCTTTTGTAACTATCACAACATTGTCAAATGTGAAGTCTTCAGCAATAATTGATCTCCAGCCGTCTGTTCCGAATTTTATATTTTTATCCATTTACTTAATTCCTTCTTCTAATACATATTTCAATTCTACAAAATTACGCTAAAGTGAACAATAATATTTTATCTTTTTATTTTCAAGTGCTGGCCCTGTGTGTAATTAACTCGAATTGCTAGTACTCTGTTAAATTAATTTTGTCCGTCATCCTGAGCCCACCCCGCCTATGGCGGGAGGCGGCTCAGAATGACGATTCTATAAAATTTACTTAACTATGCACTAGGCTAATTCGGGTCCCACTCCGTTACTTCCTGGAAGTTCCTTACATAAAAATACCTGTGGATATTAACAACAATTATTGCTGATGTCGGGGCTTTTACAAATTCTTTCAGGTAAGGTTTTTCGGCTATTAGCGTATTTACCCACAATTCCTTTTCACCAGCATACTCGACTATTTTTGCCTTTCCGGTTATGGTTACTACTTTTATCCGGTTAATGCTCTCTGGATTATCTGACCTTGTGTCCACCAGGATTGAAACCCTGTCTGATTTTGAGATAAGCTCAAATTTTTTTGTATTTACAGGAGTAGCAAAAGCCAGTTTTTTAAAATCCGAGCTGATTAAATAGCTTATAAGCGAGCAAAAAGGCTGGCCTTCTGCCTGTGTTGCCAGGACTGCAAAAGATTCGGCAAGCAGTATGTTTTTTATTTCATTTTGAGCATTTTGTGCCGGGGCATTGCTTTGTTTTCGCTCTATATAAAAAGGTTCATCGTAGTCTTTTGGCATAAATTAAATTTTCAAACATTATCCTCAAGATATATAATACAGGTTTTTGCATATAAATTTTAGTACTGAAAGTATAAGCTATCAGGATTATTTAACCTTAATGAGGGGTTAGTTATTTTTAAAAAATTCGCAAAAACGCTTGTCTCCCGAAACTGTGCTGATAACTCTTAAATTGTCATTGCGAGGGCTCAGTGACAATTTGAGAGCCCGTGGCAATCTGTGAAACCTCGTGTAAAGGCTTAAAATTATAGCTTAAAGCGATGTTGCTCAGATTCCCTTGCGAAGCGGGAG
>JANQEB010000149.1 GCA_028278605.1 Candidatus Gastranaerophilales bacterium | reverse complement strand
AACAGGAGTTACGCAGTCAGTGCAAAATCCTTTTGAATATTGATTTTACCAGCCCGATAATTTTTCAAAAACTGACGTTGAGCCAATTCTGGCCCTAAGTGAGGAAAGTTGGCTTTTAAGTACATAAAAGCATCCATACAAGCCTGAATATGGTTAATTTGAGCCTTTAAAGTTCTTGCAGAGCATTGTTCTAAGTGTAAAACAGACTTTAATGCCCTGAAAATCTCCTCAATTATCCAGCGCTTCTGGTATATTTTCCAGCCAGAATAACTTGTGATAGGCTTATCAAGATTTGTCATCATGTATCTGTCGTCGTGTTTGGCGATCTGCACTTTGTGATAAACTCCTCTAGCCTTGCCATACAAGCTTTTGCCTCCATAAAACTGAAAAGACTGAACTTGCTGCTTCTCAAATATTTTGTTCGATTTACAAAGGGTTAAATACTTCCAGCCGAATGAATCTATCAAGTTTACTGTCTTGCAAGCCATATAGCCACAGTCAAATAGGACTATCTCTGGTTCAAGACCTGCGTCATAAAGCTTTTTTAATTCATTTCTAAGAACTTCATTCTTTGTACCTTCTGCTTTATCCCAAATAATATCCACCAGATTATATATTTTATTGCCGTAAACATAAATTATCTTGATCAAAGTATAGCCACGAATAGCTTTTTTCAATGATGAACACCATATAAACCTTACGCCTTCTATATCTTTGGAAAACATTTTTGATATAGAACTGTCATCAAATATTAACCTGCCTCCTTTAGGCAGTTTACCTATATCAATATTGTGTTTTAGTTCATTTTTGCTCAGATATCTTGTTAAGCTGTCGTGGCTGAATAATGATAAGCTTTCTGCAGCTTTTACACAGCTGAACTTGCCCTCTGTAACTAATAGTGCTAAATTATACGAATTAAATTCTTTCATGCCTCATTATTGCAGTCGATTAATGCTACGACTAGCTCTATTTGGGGCTTTTTTTTACATTTTATTTATGTTGCGTAACTCCTGATATAATAGCAGATAATTTAGCTGTACATAAGCACAAAAAGGTTAACGAATGGATTAAAAAGCATAAAAATATTCAAATATGTTTTACTCCAACATATTCATCCTGGTTAAACCAGATAGAGATGTGGTTTAGCATATTTTCAAGGGATGTTTTAAAGGATGGGGTTTGGGATTCAAAGGAAGAATTGATTGAA
>JANQEB010000148.1 GCA_028278605.1 Candidatus Gastranaerophilales bacterium | reverse complement strand
GCCAAAACCCGCCCACAGCCACCCTAAAGGTGGAAAAGAGGCGGAGCCTCTTTTCGATTCTCTATAATTTTTTGGCAAATGTTGCTCAGTCATATCCTGACTTTTGGCTAATTCGCGACTCAAGTTAATTAACTCGAGTCGCGAATTAGCAAGTTAGGTGCTATGATCGTGGCATAATAATATTATGAGCACTGGTTCAAAAACAAAAATTGGCCTTATAAAATTTATAAACTGCTTGCCGCTTAATTATACGCTGGAAAGGCAACGGCCCGGTAATACAAAATTAATATACGGAACCCCGGTTGAGCTGAATTCATTGATTAACAGAGGGGTTATAGACGTTGCTCCGATTTCTTCCTTTGAGTATTTGCAAAATAAACATAAATATACCCTGATAAAAAAAGCCGGCATAAGCTCTGACGGCGAATGCGGAAGCGTTCTTTTATTTTCAAAAAAACCTTTTGGTAAACTAAATGGGGCTAAAATCAGTGTTCCCTGCGATTCAGCTTCGTCTGTGGCCATGTTAAAGATTATTCTTAATGAACACGATATTAATCTTAAGGACATATGCTTTAAAGAGCATAATTACTCGCAAAGTATCGGTCAATTCCTTGAATCGGCTTTTGATGCGGTCTTATTCATAGGAGATAACGCCCTGAAAAACAATTTCACGGATAACAAGCCATATTTAACCTTTGATATCGGTACACTCTGGAAAAACCTTACCGGATTACCGGCTGTATTTGGGACCTGGGCAGCCAGGACCAAATGGACAGAAAACAACAGGGATAGTTATGAACAGGTAAATAATTTAATCCCTAAAGCAATTGAAACAGGTCTTGGAGTATATTTTAATGAGATATTGAATAACGCATATGACAGGACCGGCATTGAAAAAACAATGATCAGGGACTATTTAACAAAAAAAATAGACTATAGTTACACTTCTGAACACCAGCAAAGCCTTGAGCTCTTTGAAAAACTTTATAAAAAGCTCAAAACCCCTGTTAACTTTACTTTATAGAGATTAATTCATGAAAGATAAAAAAAAATCCGTTTATGCAACGCTCCTTGCGATAGTGATTTTGATAATTGTAGGGTATAACTATGATTATCAAAACTCTCAAACGCCTGTGGAATATGTTGTTTCCACAATTGAAAACTACGATAACTCGCCAAAAGGGATTTTTCGCAAGGCATGGCGGGTTATAAAAAACAATTACGTTGATGACAGCCTGAACCACCAGGACTGGGCCAAATGGAAAAAACGCTATGAACAGCATATAGAAACAAACCAGGATGCCCATATTGCCATAGATTCAATGCTGGTAAGCTTAAATGACCCTTATACGAGATTTCTGCCAAAGAAGGAATTTGATGACCAAAATAGAAATATTGACTCAAAACTCCAGGGCATTGGGGTCCATATTACCGAAGACCACGGGAACATCCTTATAGTAAGTGTTATTGATGATACACCGGCTCAAAAATATGGTCTGCAAAAAGGCGATGAAATTATACAGGTTGGTTCTGTTTCAACCAAAGGGCTTTCCCTGCGTGATGTTGCAGGTATGATAAGAGGAAAAAGCGGAACCAGCGTTACTCTCACCATTTTAAGAGATAAAGAAGTCATCACAAAAAAAATAGTCAGGGAAGAAATAAAAATAAAAACCGTAAAATACGAAATTCTGGATAATAACATTGCTTATATCAGAATATCCAGTTTTATTAGCTCGGATACAGCAAATGAATTCAAAAAAGCGCTCACTGCAACCCGTAAAGCAGACGGCATTATCGTTGATGTAAGGGGAAACTTCGGGGGACTGCTCTCAAACGCTGTATATATCTCAAATATGTTCTTAGAATCAGGCATTATAGTAAGCACGGTCGACAGGCACGGTAAAAAAGAGGACATTAACGCAGACCCTTATGAATATATAAACGGCAGGCCGTTTGTAATTCTGATGGATAAAAGTTCTGCCAGTGCAAGCGAAATTTTCAGCGGGGCAATGAAGGACCATAAAAAAGCAGTCCTGGTCGGTGAAACAACTTTTGGAAAAGGTCTTGTCCAGATGATAAAAAGGCTTCAGGACGGCTCAGGAATCAACTTTACTATCGCAAAATACCTTACCCCATCGGGTACGGATATTGACCATAAAGGTATTGAACCTGACTATGAGGTTAAATACGAGGGCAGTAATTTTTTATTAGAAGAAAAAGATATCCAGCTTAACAGGGCAAAGGAAATTGTTCTTGAAAAACTGGCGCAGTAACTACTTTAGTTATAGAGAGTAATTTCATCCCGCACTTGCGAAAGCGAGCAGAGGCTGTAAGGCTGAGGGCTCTTCGCCTTAGCCTGAAATGCCGTTTAAGTAAGTAATAAAAAATTTTTACTCACTTCGTCATTCTGAGCCGCCTTCCGCCATAGGCGGGGCGGACGAAGAATCTCATTTTTTTAGACTTTGAGATCCTTCGACACAACTCGCAGGGCGAGCTGGCTCAGGATGACGTAAAATATAAAACAGATGTAAAAACTTTTTATTTGTTCCTTAATTAATTTCCTGATTAACTTGAATTGCTAATTAATTTTCCTTATGTCATTGCGAGGAGGGCATAAAGCCTTCAGCGAAGGCTTTATGCCCGACGTGGCAATCCATATAACTGAAATGTTATAGATTGCGGAGCCTGTGCTGAGCGAAGCCGAAGTATCGTTTCACTCCTCGCAATGACGGTTTTGGCTAATTCGCGACTGGAGTTAATTAGCAACTCAGGTTGATTACTTTATAAAAACTAAAGGAAATTTTACCAGGATCGTACAGGCGTTTGATCCGTACAAAAGTTCACCACAATCTTCGGGTGGTAAATCTATTCATTTACAGACTCTATAATGCCTCGTAATGACGGGTTAGCTAAGAATGAACTTATAGCTTCTTTGTAAAAAAAATATTGTACGCGTTTTTTGATATCTAAGCTATCACAAGTATAATAATAAAAAGTACATTATTGTTGCGAGAAGAAAAAATGACAAAAAAAAGAATCCATGTTTATGTTTCCGGTAGGGTACAGGGCGTTTATTACAGACAAAACGCATTAAAAGTCGCAGCTGACCTTGGAGTTTACGGCTGGACAAAAAACCTTAATGACGGCAGGGTTGAACTGCTTATAGAAGGTGATAAAGACGCTGTTGAGACCATGGTTGAATGGTGTAAAAAAGGCCCTATGTTCGCAAGAGTCTCCCAGTTGCAATGCCTTGAAGAGGAATATAAAGGTGAATACGACAACTTTAGTGTTAAACATAACTAAAAAAATATTTTATCTCATATTACCGCTATGCCTGCTTATAAGCTTAACAGTTTCAGCGCGGGCTTATCAGGATAACGAAATAATCCTTCAGGCAGAGCCTGTTGCTGAATATGAAAATAACAAAGGTATCCTCGTTGGAGGCGTTTCCGTTACAAAAGACCTGCCTCAGGAATTCTACGGCACATGGTCAGTTGTCGGTGTTCTTGAAGATACAAACCGCCCGGAATTATTCAAAATGAGAAGCTCTGATATATGGACTTTTGGCAGAAAAGGCGATATGATTACCCTGTCTAACCCTATAAACGGAGTTTCCGCATCAATTACCGTAAACGAAGTCAGGGGAAAAACAGCTTTTTTCAGCAAGGAACAAAGAGACGAAGAGCTTTATCAAATTGAAACCCCTGAAATTACCGTGGAAGGGGATAGCTTTTACGGGACTGACCTAATCATAATGGAACATTACAAAAATGGACAACTTGTTAAAATTGATAGGGTAAAATATAAAGTGAAGGGTTATAAAATTTCAGGCCCAACGTTAAATGACATATTTGCAAGATAGAATCGAGGGAATAAAATGGAAAACTTAAAGGAATATAAATACGATATTATAATACTTGGCGGAGGCCCGGCAGGACTTTCAGCGGCAATCTACGCCGGCCGTGCAGCTCTTAATTCAGCTATCATTGACACCGGCGTAACAGGCGGCTGGCTTAATAAAATCCTTGAAATTGAGAATTACCCCGGTTTTCCCATGGTAAACGGGTTTGATCTGGCTGAAAAAATTGAGGAACATGCTGATAAATTCGGTGTGCAAAAACATATTATGCAGACTATAACAGGAATTGACCTTTACTCGCCTGTAAAGAAAATAAAAACAAATGAAGGTATATTTATAGCTGATTCTGTAATCATAGCAACAGGCGCCCATCCCCAAAAACTCGGAGTTCCCGGCGAGGAAGAACTTGCAGGAAGAGGCGTAAGCTATTGTGCGGTATGCGATGGAGCTTTCTTTAAAGACAAGGTGGTTTCAGTGGTAGGAGGCGGGAATTCTGCTGTGGAAGAGGCCCTTTATCTCACAAGATTTGCCTCTAAAGTAAATATTATTCACAGAAGAAACGAGCTAAGAGCTGATAAAATGTATCAGGAAAGAGCTCTTGACAACCCAAAGGTAAATTTCATCCTTGATTCTGTGGTTAATTCCATTAACGGCAGGGATAAAGTTGAATCAATTACCCTGAAAAACGTTAAAACCAATGAAGTTATTGAAATCCTGACTGACGGGGTTTTCCCATACATTGGATACACCCCTAATTCAGAGATGTTTAAAGACCAGCTACAGCTGGATGAAAGAGGATTTATAAAAACCGATGTTGAAATGGCAACAAGCTGCGAAGGCGTATTTGCAGCCGGTGATATAAGAGTTACCCCGCTAAGGCAGATTGTTATCTCTGTGGCAGACGGCGCTCTTGCAGCAACAGGCGCGGCAAAATACATTAAAGAAAAGGAAGAAGTTGCAGAAATAGCAAATTAGCTTCGTCATCCTTAATAACCCGTCATTGGGGTTTAATAACCGGGAGAATTCATAGCCAGCTTTGAATATACAGTATTCTGCTCAACTGCTTGCTTTATCAGTGAATCTGTATTATTAGCGTCTTTATACATTTTTTCAAGCTTATTTAGCTTGCTGACTAAAGGAGAATCAACATACGCAAGTTTTGGATTCTTTTTTTTCATTGCCATCCAGCAAATTGCCTCGTTTGTCCAGCCCCTGGTCTCCTCTTCTATAGAAGTAATATTGTCCTGATGAATTATTTCATGAGTAAGCAGAGCTGCTATGGCTTCTGCGGGGGCTTTTTTAAGCTTGCTATCTATTAAAATATACATTCTGCCCTGATTGTCAAAAACAACTACCGCATTGCAATTTCTATAATCAACAGAAATATATGAAAGTTTCATAAATTTTATTACAACCGGTTTTTGGGTAAGGTTATTTCCCCCAATAGCATCAAGCGTGTCTTTAAACTCTGTGTTTTCCAGCTGTTTTAGGGCGCTGACAATTTTAGCGCTGTTAGTAATGCTGGAATAATCAAGCTTTTTTGCCTGCACCTGACAACCAGCCAAAAGCAAAAATGCACAAAGTACTATAGATATTTTTTTAAAATATCTGTCCATAAACAAACGCCGATACATTTCCCTGAAAACTAAATAACTAACTGGAGGACATTCTCCAGATTTACAAAAGATATATTGCCTTTATATTTTATTTTTCGGTACTTTATTTTTAATACTTTATGAATTTTAAAACAGCTTTTACATTACTTAATAAAAAAAACAAAATGTACAATTGCTAGTCGGAAACATGGTATTTATTAGGTTAACCGATTTCCGAAGCAATCTTTTTGTATGCTATGCTTGCAGTAAGATTGCTTCGGGTATTAAATCTCCTCTTAACGGCAGGGTTTTATGCCTCGCGATGACGTTGTTCATCGGTTACAATATTATCACTACCAAAATTTTTAAAACCCAAATTTATGTGATATATTATTTAAATTAAACGTATTGAGTAGGCCGGTAAAAAGAACCGGCATAAAAATACTCGATAATACCAATAGAATTAAAGGAAAAAAACATGCGTTTATCCAAAAGTCATGACCTGCCCGGAACTTTAATTGTGGTTGAGGGAGTAGACGGTTCCGGAAAGAGTACACAGATTTCACTGCTTCGGGACTGGCTTGTTTCCACTGTGGAAGACGTGATCTTTACTGAATGGAATTCCTCAAAGATAATTTCTGAAACCACAAAAAAGGCAAAAAAGAAAAACCTTCTTACCCCAAGGACTTTTTCGCTGCTACATGCTGTTGATTTTGCTGACAGGCTTGAGCAAATCATCGTTCCCGCACTGAAAGCCGGTTTTATTGTCCTTGCTGACAGGTATGTATATACAGCTTTTGCAAGGGATGTCTCAAGAGACGTTGATCCTTCCTGGGTCAGAAACATGTACGGCTTTGCCATTAATCCTGACCTTGCCCTTTATTTTCACGTCCCTGTTGAAATTTCTCTGGATAGGATCTGCACAAACAGGGCCCCGAAGTTCTACGAGGCCGGAATGGACCTGAACTTAAGCAATGACCCTTATGAAAGCTATAAAATTTTCCAGGGCAGGGTCATAAACGAATATGACAAAATGATTAAAGAGTACGGCCTTATAAAAATTGACGGCACAGAAACAGTGCATAACCAGCAGGTTACCCTGAGAAAAATAGTTACTGAAGTATTGGAAGAAAAAAACATAAGAGTATAAAAATATATGGATAAATCAGCTAAAAAAATATCAGAACACGGCTATCCCGGACTTTTGATCGCTATAGAAGGTACTGACGGGGCAGGCAGGTCTACGCAGATAGAATTACTCAGGGACTGGCTTGCTATAGAAGGTTACGGAGTTCTTATCAGCGAGTGGAAAACTTCCAGGCTTATTGCAAAAGCAATTGACCAGGCAAAAGAAAGAAACCTGCTTCATGCTTATACTTTTAGCCTTTTGTATGCGTCAGATTTTGCTGACAGGCTTGAGCATGTGATAGTTCCCGCACTGAAAGCCGGAATGATAGTTTTAACAGACAGGTACACTTATACTGCTTACTCAAGAGACGTCGTAAGAGGCGCCAGCCAGGAATGGATAAGAAAACTTTATGATTTTGCGCCGAAACCTGACCTGGTTTTCTACCTGAAAATGCCTGTTGAAATGCTGCTTAAGAGAATCATCGGGTCAAGCGGTCTTGATTACTATGAATCCGGCCGTGATATTGGTTTAAGTACTGATTTTTATGAAAGTTTCAAAATTTATCAGAGAAAAATTCTTACTGAATACTCCAAAATGGAAAAAGAGTTTAGTTTTGAAACTGTAGACGGCACGCTGCCTGTTGATGCACTTCAGAGCGAGATGCGCAAAAAAGTTAAAGAATTGCTTGATTCAGGAATTATAAAGTAGTAGAAAGTAGTAGGTTGCATAAAGGTTTTAAAAATTAATCCGATAATTCTATTAGAATCTATTTGGTCAAAAAGTAAAAATTTATGTTTAAAAACCCGATTGCTGTTCTGATCATAGCTGTTTTGCTATTACTTTCCACTGCTTCATTTGCAGGGGGTTTAGCTCAGGGGCTGGATTATTACAATGCGGGAGAATATCAAAAAGCTGAAGTTTATTTCAGGAGTATGGTCATAAAAGAGCCTTGGAATTATTCTGCCAAGTATATGCTTGCAGTTAGCCTTGTTAACAGACAGAAATACAATGAGGCAAAAGATCTTTACAAAGAAGTAATACTAAATTCCAATAATGACCGACTTACCAGCTTATCCAGGACAGGATTAACTAATCTTGACGAACCTGTTAACTTTACAAGACAGACCATTAGCGCGGATAAAGCTGTGATCAATATAAATACTGCCGGAAATTCCATAATAGTAAACAATGTCAGACTTAATGACCGGTTAAAAACCAGTTTTATACTTGATACAGGGGCAACTTTTACCTCAATTTCAAGGGAAACCGCACAAAAATTAGGAATAAGGACTAAAGGCGCAAAACAGATAAAGGTAATGACCGGGAGCGGGTTTATCACGGTTCCGCTTGTTAAAGTGCCTAAAATGGAAGTAAAAGGGCTTGTTGCAAGAAACGTAAAAGTCATTGTAACTGACCTTCCGGCGCACTCGGCAGGGACAAGCAAAGGGGTTGCAGGGTTATTAGGGTTGAGCTTTTTAGAGAATTTCAGGGTTACTGTTGACCGCAAAGCCGGACAGGTTACACTGGAAAAGATCTAGGAGTTTATATTAAATTGAAAAAGGCGGCAGGCATAGCCTGCCGCCTTTTTGACCTGGCAATTTTTTGTGTGTATAATTACAACCAAAATAGTTTTATATTGATAATTTGGCGCTTTTATATTAAAAATATCTTGTATTCAGCGATTCACAGCTCGCAATGAAGACAGGGAAAAATTTTTATCAGTCATTATTGATCACTACCGGACATTTAAATATTTAGGTGCTTATTTAACTTTTAAGAGGAAATTATTTATGAGCGAATCAACCTCTCAAAAAAGATTGCCGAGGTTTACTATCTGGCAATTTCTTAACCTGTGTATGGGCGCTGTAGGTTTACAGTTTGCATGGTCAATGCAGATCCAGCTCACAGGCCGTGTAACTGAACCCCTGGGCGCTACGCCTCTAATTTTAGGCCTGGTCTGGTTAGCGGGACCTATTACAGGAATTATTGTCCAGCCTATTGTTGGAGCAGTAAGTGATAATATATGGACCAAATTTGGACGGAGAAGGCCGTTTCTGCTCGTGGGAGCTATCCTTGGAAGCCTGGCCCTGATTGGAATGCCTTATTCCCCTACATTACTTTTTGCCGCGTGTATGCTCTGGATAATTGACATCTGCGTCAATGTAAGCCAGGGTCCGCACAGGGCGTTGATTCCTGATAACATACCGCAAGAACAGCATGCTATTGCCAATTCCTTTATAAGCTTTGGTTTTGGGCTGGGTGCTGTAATTGCTTTCGGATTCCCGTTTTTCCTGAAAGAAATCCTTAATTATCAGGTAGGAATTAAAGAACAGTTTGCAGTAGGAGCTTTTGCCCTTACAGCTGCAATGTTATGGACTGTATTTACCACCCCGGAAAACAACAGGCCGGACCCTTCTGAAGAAGTAAAAAAAGACAGCCCTTTTGACTCAATAAAAATGTTCCTTTTAAGTTGTCTTATTTCAGGTGTAATCTTAACTATTGCCATCACAGCAACAGGATTTCCGGGTCAGTTTGATCTTTCAGACAAGCAATTTGTTCTTGACGGCTTAGCCTGGTTTGTTTTAGTACTAAGCTTTCCTATGCTTGGTATGGCTCTCAGGAGTTTTTACACCCATGAAATAGGAAAAATCTGCGCTATGCACTATTTCACTTGGCTGGGAATTATGTGCCTGTTCATTTATTTCAATAATTACGTTGTTCATAACATATACCTGGTCCCTGACTTAAGTACAGCGACCCAGGCAGTTAAAGATTCCTTTGAACCGACTGTGCTTCAGGCAACAAACCTCTCAGGACTGGCATTTGCAATGTTTAACCTTACCTGTGTGCTAATTTCAATCCCTCTGGGCTACCTTTCAAGTAAGTTCGGAAAGAAAACCGTTCACGCATTTGCGCTTGCCTGTATGGGAGCTGCATTTTTAGGTTCAGCATTCTATGCTACGACCCCGAAAGCAGTTGTTATATTTATTGCAATTGCGGGTGTTGGCTGGGCTTCAACGCTTACAATCCCATTTGCGCTGCTTATGGACAATATGAAAAAAGGAACTGAAGGTTCCTCACTGGGTAAATTCAACTTGTTCGTGGCAGGTCCCCAGATCTTATCATCAATTGCGGTGGGCTACCTGATTAACAGAAGCCCGATGGAAATTGAGACAGGTTCAACTCACCACTGGGAATATTCACTCATAGTAGGGGGTTCAACACTGCTGCTCGCTGCTGTAATAGCTCTTACCCTAAAAAAAGACAGGCTGCAGGAACAAACAACTTCTGAGCAGGTTGAAGAAAAAACACCGGCAACTGTTTAACGTTTAACTATATAATTAAAAAAGACAGCCTCTTCATTCGGAGGCTGTCTTTTTTAACCTTTTTTAGGGATATGCTTTTGCCAGTCAGGCCCCAGGTCGCTAAAAAAATCGTGTGCCTGTATAACTTCGTCATAAGAAATTGGTTCTTTGCTAAAATCCAGGTTAGCAAACTCGTTTTTTTCAATATTTTCAAATCTGAGACTGTTTTTATAAGTCTCTTTATCCAGCCCCAAAAAGGCAAGGCCCAGGTCTTTATCACAATAAGTGCACTGAATTTTGATAATCACATTGTTTTCTTCCCTGCGAATAAGTTCAATTGCGCCTTTGGCGAAAAATTTATCACAACCAGGGCATTTCAGGTTTTCAAAAAGTTTTTCAATAAGTTTCAGGTTTTCCATCCTGCTTATCACCGGGTTTTACATTAAAAATTATTTCATTTACATGGAAAATAAGCAAAACTTCCTGCAATTTAGTCTGTATTTATTATAGTGATATTCAAAATTAATCAGAAAATTAATATTTTATAAAAATTAAACAAATTTTGTGTATTATAGTTATAGATAATCAATAAACTACTTTAAGAGGATGTAGAAATGGCAAACCAAACAGCAGACAAAACAGTAAACCGGGCAGAAAAAAATTACTATAATTATGAAAATGACCGGGTTTTTAAGGAATTAAGCTCAAGTTTTGAAGGATTGTCAGCGGATGAAGTATTAAGCAGGCGCAAAAAATTCGGAAAAAACACTTTACCCAGGAAAAAACCGCCAACTATTTTTGAAATCATACTTAATCAGATACTAAATCCTTTAATCTATATCCTTATTGCTGCTGCTATTTTTGCCCTGGTAGCAGGAGATATTAAAGACAGCGTATTTATTTTCCTGGTAATTGTAATTAACGCAGGAATAGGCGCATTTCAGGAGTGGAAAGCTGAAAAAAGCTCACAGGCCCTTGAAAAAATGCTAAAAATAAATGCAAGAGTGATCAGGGAAGGCAAAGAAACCTCAATAGAGTCAGAAGCAATAGTCCCCGGTGATATTGTCCTTTTGGAATCAGGCAGCAAGGTCCCGGCTGACATGAGGCTTTTAGAAGTAAACAATATAAGCATAGATGAATCCCTGCTTACCGGAGAATCAGTTGCAGTGGAAAAAACAACCAAAGTCCTTGAAGGAGAGCTGTTAGCCGGTGAACAAAAAAATATGGCATTTGCAGGCTCTGTTGTGGTTTCAGGAAGAGCCAGGGGAATTATCACTACAACAGGTTTAAATACAGAGATAGGCAAAATTGCTGAATCAATTACCTCTATTGATACGTCAAAACCTCCTTTAATAGTGAGGATGGAGAAGTTTGCAAAACAGGTAAGCATAATTGTATTAATTGCAGCCGCAATCCTTGCTGCTATTGAAATAATTAAGGGACAGCCAATTAAGGAAGTTTTCTTCCTGGCAACAGCACTTGCTGTTTCAGCAATTCCTGAAGGTTTGCCGGCTGCTTTAACGGTTGCTCTTTCTGTCGGAATGTCAAGGATGAGCCGAAAAAACGTTATCATTAAAAAATTAAGCGCAGTAGAAGGTTTGGGAAGTTGTACTGCAATAGCCAGCGATAAAACCGGGACTTTAACAGTAAATAAGCAGACCGCAAAGGTAATTCAGCTGGCAAACAGCAAGATTTTCCGTATCACAGGCGAAGGTTATTCAGGCACAGGTGATATTTTAGACCAGAATAATGAGAAAGCCCTGCCCGGCAATGATAAATCCCTTGATCAGCTGATCAAGTCAGGGATCATAGCTAATGAGGCTTCTTTATATAAGAGCAATGATGAATGGCTTTCCCAGGGCGATGCAGTTGACATAGCTATTCTGGCTTTAGGTTATAAAGCAGGCATAGAAAACGTTTCAGAGTTTAGAAATTCTGCTAATATAGTCTGCGAGATTCCTTTTGAGTCAGAAAGAGGTTATGCAGCAACTATTTACGAAGAAGGGTATAAAAAACGGGTTTCTATTAAGGGTGCTTTTGAGGTTTTATCCTCTATTTGCAGCAAAATGATTGATGAAAACGGTAATGAAGTTTCAATTGATACACATAAGCTTAAAGGTTATGTTTCATCGCTTGCAAGACAGGGATATAGAGTAATTGCAACAGCGCAAGGCGACTTTGAAAAAGAAGCCGGCTCTCAAAAATGCTCATTAGAAGATATTAAAAACCTGACATTACTGGGATTTATAGGACTAATTGACCCTTTAAGACCTGAGGCAAAAGAAGCCGTTGAAAAATGCAAGGAAGCCGGTGTAAGAGTAGTAATGGTAACTGGTGATCACCCTGAAACAGCTTATGCTATAGGTAATGAACTGGGTATAGTCAGCTCTGAAGAGCAAATAATGTCAGGAAAAGAATTAGCCCATAAGTCGGATTTTAAGGAATTCATCAATAAAATTAACATATTTGCAAGAGTAACACCTATCCAAAAAATGGAGCTGGTTAAATCCCTGAAAGATACAGGAAACTTTGTAGCAGTTACCGGAGACGGTGTTAATGATGCCCCTGCACTAAAAAAAGCAAATATTGGCGTTGCAATGGGCTCAGGGACCGATATTTCAAAAGATGTATCCTCAATTATTGTTACTGATGATAACTTTGCCTCAATTGTCGATGGAATAGAGCAGGGCAGGTTTACCTATGATAATGTAAGAAAAGTTATTTATCTTCTTGTGGCTACAGGCGCCGCGGAAATATTCCTATTTTTCTTTTCATTAGCTTTCGGGCTTCCCATACCTTTGATTGCAGTACAATTACTCTGGTTGAACCTCGTAACTAACGGAATTCAGGGTGTTGCTCTGGCTTTTGAAGCCGGAGAAGAAGGCTCAATGAAAGAACCGCCAAGAAGCCCGTCTGAAGGAATATTTAATCAGTTAATGGTAAAAGAAACCCTGATATCCGGCTTCTTTATGTCCGTTGTCGCATTTGCCCTGTGGTTCTATTTGCTAAAAGCCGGTTTTGAGCAAACTGATGCAAGAAACTATGTTTTGCTGTTAATGGTGCTTTTTGAGAATTTCCATGTATTTAATTGCAGGTCAGAAAAAACATCTGCTTTTAAAATTCCTCTTAAAAACAACTATATATTAGTTATTGGAGTATTAGGAGCGTTGTCTTTACATATAATATCAATGTATATTCCAATAATGCAGGAAGTACTGGGTGTTAAGCCCGTAGACCTTACTTCTTTTGCTGTTTTATTTGGCCTTGCCTCAATATTATTAGGCGTGATGGAGCTATTTAAACACCTAAATAAAGAAAAAATAAGCTAAGAAAAAACCTATAAGAAGGGGCATTCATTTTTAGCAATCTTAGAAACAAGCTGTTATAGGGATCTGAGAAAATAAACGGGGCAGGCTTTGTTTACAAAGCCTGCCCCACCATAAGCCTATATGTTAAAACACATTTCTTAACTGTACTTAAATGTTACCCCGCAGCCGGATTTTGGGTACTTCCAGTCAAGAGTCCCGGCCGGGCAGATTATCCTGCAAGCGCCGCACTCTAAACAGTTTTCAAAACCCACAAGTAACTTGTCCTGTTCTTTGTCATACTCATACACGTTTGCCGGGCAGACTACTGTACAGGGCGTTTCAGCGCATTTTTTACACTCTTGCTGGTCCGGTTTAAGGTGTGTTTCCTCGTCGCATTTATACTTGACTGTAAACAGCTTGTCATCTATATGTTCAGGAATTGTTTTCTTCTCATCTATTGTCATTTCAGTATTATTCCTCCTGCAAGGTTAGCTAATTTAATACCATCAGTTACCAGCGACAATGATCTTTGCTTAAACACATCACCAATGAACTTTATGTACTTTCTTTTCTTTGGAACACTGTCAACAGCAGTGAACTGGTTCATGAACTCGTTTATTTTCTTCGGGTAAAAACCTAAGAACGCTTTGGAGTTTTTCTCAATGGTTCTTATTACGTCCTGATAGGATTTTAAATCCTGCAATACAAAGCTCTGTTCCAGTTTTTTCCGGTATAAAGAAAGCATATTAGCTGAGTAATCTTCCTTGTTTATCGCTTGAATAGCGGTTTGAGCGGCAAGTTTCCCGCTCATCATAGCGAGGTTAGTGCCTTCCGAATGTACGTTGTTTACAAGCATTGCAGCGTCTCCTGCAATCATAACACCGTCTTTATAAAGAGCCGGCATTGCTTTGTATCCCCCCTCCGGAATCAGGTGAGCCGAATATTCAAGGAGCTCTCCACCTTCTAAGAGGGGTTCAATTACAGGATGCTTTTTAAGTTTGTTTAAAAGCTCATAAGGCTTTGTTTTTGACTTTGCTAAATCCTCAAGAGTAATTCCCAGCCCGACTACCACGGATTCAAGGTTTGTATAAACATAACCAAGCCCTACCATTGCCTGCATTGGACCGCCCAGGATTGTGTAAATTACACCGGTATCTTCACCCACGTTAAACCTGTCCTGGATCTTTTCTTTTGGCAGTGCAATTACTTCTTTGATTCCAAGGGCAACATGATCAGGCTTAATTTCAGGGTAATCCCAGGCCTGTTTTGCCAGCAGGGAATTCACGCCGTCCGCAATTATGGTTACTTTTGCGTAGAACTCTTCCTGCTCTGTTTTTACACCTACTACTTTGCCGTCTTCTATAATTAAAGACTCAACAAGAGTTTCCGGCACTATAAAAGCGCCTGCTGCTTCTGCTTGCTCAGCGCACCATCTGTCCCATTTTGCCCTGATAACTGTAAAACTGTTGTAATGAGCTTCTTTTGCATGATCACCGTTTCTATAGCTTATGACAGTTCCGTCATTATCGCCAAGCAGAGCATATTTATGCTCAATATTACTTCTTTCTACCGGAGCTGATTTCCAAAACTCAGGGAATATCTCCGCAACAGGCTGAGCGTAAATCGCTCCGCCGAACATATTCTTACTTCCGGGGAAGTCGCCCCTTTCCAGGACAACAACTTCCTTGCCTTCTTTCGCAAGAGTATATGCGGCCGTGATCCCAGCAGGCCCGGCACCCACTATGACAGCATCTACTACTTCTCTTTCCACTATTTTCTCCTTCTCTCAGCTATTATAGTTTGTTAATTAAGTATCTATGGTTTTCCTTTATAAAAATTACCATAAAAAAAATAGTATGTGTAATTTGAATAAAATAAAGGAGTTTCTTATATAATAAGGCCTGCAAATGCCGTCATTGCAATGACAACAGGAAGAAATTTTTATCAGTTAACACCTGAGCGCTGCAAAAATTTTTACGGGTAAAAGAGTTCTTCAAGAAGACATACACGCTATTATGTTAAATTTGGCAAATTAGCTTCTTGTTTTTGGTTTTATTTTGGACATGGTTGTATTATATTATTAAAAAGTAAGTTGCAATCAGGGTTTTCATAAAAACAAAACTTGCTGAATTAAAAGACTGTTTACTGGAGAGAGGGATTTGACAACAGCAATCTATCCTGGAAGTTTCGACCCTATTACAAACGGACATTTTGATGTTCTTAGCCGGGCTTCAAAACTATTTGATAAAGTTATACTGGTGGTACTCTCAAATTCAGGCAAAAAGTCCTGCCTCCCAACTGAAACCCGGATTAAACTTATTAAGGAATCAGTAGAAGGTATTGAAAACGTCGAGGTTGACAGCTATAACGGTTTGACAGTAGAATACGCTAGAGCCCGCAACGCTAAAGTCCTGATCAGGGGACTAAGGGCTATTTCGGATTTCGAGTATGAAATGCAGCTGGCCCAGTTGAATAAAAACCTTGACCCAAACCTGGACACAATATTTTTAGTTCCCAGAGTGGAAAATAACTTTCTATCATCAAGTATCGTAAAGGAAATTGCCTTACTGGGCGGTGATATTTCCGGTATAGTACCGGAACCAGTGAAAAAATATTTTGAAGATATAGTCAAGAGTAATAAACCGGGATAAACCTTATGTCCATAGAAACTACCTACAAGCTTATAGATAAATTTGAAATGATGTTACTAAAAGCCATACCAATTCCTTTTTCGCCTTTTGTGATTATAGACCGCACAAAAGCTATTGATTTATTTCAGACAATAATGAACCAGGTTCCGGAAGAAATCCGGAGTATTATGATATTTGATGGGATGCAAATCCCATATTCGCCTTTTATAATCGTAAACCACGAAAAAATTATTGACATGCTGGATAAAATCAGGTCCGGCATACCCAGGGTACTTCAGGAGCAAGGATTATAATGTTTATAAAAGTACAATTAAATGAATTTGTGAAAAGTGTATAAAATAATAAATCGGGGTGAGTCGTATGTCCGTAAACAGTATTTACAAACTACTAGATAAACTTGAAATGATGGTACTAAAGGGTACGCCAATTCCATTTTCGCCTTTTGTGATAATAAATCACGAAAAAATCATTGATATTTTCGATAAAATCAGGACTTCTATCCCTGGAGAAATCCAGGAAGCACATAGTATCCTTAGAAAAAGCGAAGAAATTCAGGTTGAAAGCAGGAAAAGAGCCGAAATGTTTTTAACCGAAGCTAAAAATGAAGCTGAAAGGGTCCTGAGCGAGTCCGAACTGCTAAAAGCAGTCCAGGCAGAAGCTGACAAAATCAGGCAGGAAGTAATAGAAGAAGCTGAATCTATAAGGAGCAAGGCCAGGGAAGAAGCGGAACAGGTCAAACGCCAGGTACTGGAAGATGCAATAAAAATAAGGGAAGGCGCAGACACTTATGCGGAAAACATGCTTTCAACACTGGATAATAAGCTTGCTGATATGCATGCTATAGTTAAAAACGGCCAGCAGCATTTAGAAAGGACAAGAGCTGAATCCATGGCCGCAATGGCAGGAGAACAAACAGAGCAGCCTCAAGAGCCAAAAACGCTTTCTTACAAAATTAAAAAGTAGAAATTTGGAACAGGCAAAGGCTTAATGACGAAGGCCACGAATTCGCAAGCCCACACCCGCTTACCGGGCGGAAATGCCGTTTAATGCCCCCAACCGGGCATAAGGGATGATACCCTTCTTTTTTACCCGGTTGATTACAAATTAATATTAATAAAAGTCTTTATTTCCCCGGCTAGTTTATGCTTCCAGTTGGTAATTTCTTTTCTATACAAATGGTTCAGGCCTGCAGAAGATTGAATTTCATTTTCTGAAAGCCATTTCAGCTGGTTTAACGATTCAATTACACTAACTGAGCGGGCTTTAAAATCAGCATCAAGTATTTTTACCACCAAAACCTGTTTTGCCCCGGTATTGATGACAATACAAACCCCTTCAGCAGCGACTTTTGCAATAAGCCTGCCTCCTGAAGCAGCGATTATTTCACTATCCAGACGCCCATTGCCGCCTGTAATATATGGGTTTTGCGACATAGCAAGCTTTAGAGGCTCATATTTAGGGTTTAAAAATAGGTTCAGGAACCCAACCCCCATATTATAATGAGCAAGCACCGGCACAGGCGCGGAACATCCATCAAGCGCAACTTCAGGCAGGTCTTTGAGTATACATAACTCTTTAATATTGCTCATTATATGTCTTTGGACAGGATGGTCGACTTCAAGGTAAGTGCCCGTATTCCAGTTATTTTTTACGCAAACCGAAAGCATGCCGGCGTGCTTCCCGGAGCAGTTGTTATGAATGCTTGTTCCGGCTTTGCCATGTCTTATCAGGTTTTCTTTTTCTTTTATATCAAGAGGCATGTGAGGTCCGCACTGTAAATCCTGCCTGCTTAACGTAATTTTTTGCAGAATATTTTCAACTTTTTCAGTATGAACAGGGGTTCCGGCATGAGAAGCACATATAATTGCCAGTTCCTCACCGCTAAACCCAAAATAGGCGTGCGCTTCTGAGTCAATCACAGCAGAGGCCTGAAGGGGTTTTGCGCCTGAGCGGAACGGAAACGGGGTGTTTTGATCATCGCCTATTTTCAAAACATAATTATAGTCTGCATCAATGACTAATATAAAGCCGTAATGAAGTTTCTCCGGGGAACTCCCCCGCTCTGTTCTTACAAGTAACTCAGGTTTCATTGGAAATTAATTCCCTGTTTCTGCCCCTGAAAAAAGTTGGCTTTGCTCTGTTAAAGTTGTTTTATAGTGCTTCTGGCAATCTTTTTTAAGGAATAAAATCCCTTCAGTATCTTCCCTGGTTAAAAAGCCAAGGTCAACCATAATATCAGCCAGGCCGGGCTTGTCTCCTACAGAATTTTCTATGTATTTCTGATTTCTAAGGGCCTCGTCCAGCTGTTCCATGTCAATTTTGTTGATTTTTACAAAGTACTCCCCAAGCCTTATTCTTCCGGCCATGTAGAGCGCTGTTCCCCTTATAACAGGAGAAGTAGGATTTGCAACCAGGTCTTTATCTATTGCTTCAAGAAAATACTTTGAGCATTCATGCAGGTTCCAGTTATTTGAAATAGCAATTTCAATAACGCTTAATTCCTGAATAACACCCTCTAAAAAGTCATATATTTCCTGCTTAAACCTGCCTGTCTTTTTTTCTATTTCTTTTCTTCCCGCATAAGTCAGTTTTGGAAGATAAAGCTGAAAGCAGTTATCCCTGGTAATAGAGTTAAAATAACCCTTCATGTCTGAATATTCGAATTCCTGCTTAAGTTCCAGGTAAATAATCTGCTTTATCCATACAGGAAGGCTGAAAATTTCCTTTATAATCAGTTTGAATACGTTTTTAGGTATTGGCTTCATACCGGCTCCGCAAAGATCCAAATATAATTTTTCGTAAATATTTTATGTTAATAATTATAAACTATAACATATATTTTATGAACGTAATTCAGTGTAAATTTTAAGGATTATTCTTAAAAAACATCTGTTTCTTAGCTTTTTATATTAAATTGAAATCAGTTTGATAATAGGTTCATAAAAAAGTAATGATTACTTAATAAAAAACTAACGCGCTTATTTTAGTCTTTATAAATAAAAGGGGTTGACAAAAAAATAAAAATGTTTAATACTAAAGTAAGAAAATAAAGTGTTTTTAATACACTTTTTAGAATAAAAAAGACCGAAGTAAAGGAAACTGAACAATGATAGAGTTACAAGACAGATTAGAACTTTTAGAAAAAAGTTGGAGATTAATTAAAAATGAATACTATATACGCAGTACATCAAAATCCGGTTCAATACCCGCCGCCACCTGAACCTAATAAGGCTCCAATTAACAGGGATACAGACGGGTTTGGACAAAAACACACCGATAAATTAGGGTTTAAGTCATACCTGTTCCCGCCTCCTCCGGAGCAAGTCAGCCAAGACGGCGGTCTGGTAGACTATATAGCAACAACAATAGTAGCAATTATCAGACCTGATAAAAAACCTGTAAACTTAGAAGAACAAATAAAATTAATTGAGCAAATAGAACGGGATATTGAAAAAGAACAAGAAACCACCCTGGGAAGTAATTTAGATCAAATGGTTTAACAAAGCGGAAAAAGAGATCATAAGGCAAAAAACAAGGCAGAGAAGATAAAAGCGGCGCTTAATGCGCCGCTTATTTTTTATGCCGATACTATGGTGTAACTACTCAGATACTCCATAGGTAAAATTCTTGTATAAAGTTAGTTTTTTATCTTCGTTTTCTTCTAAAAGCTATAATACTAAATGATTTTTAAGTTTTCCAAACAATATATTATTGTTTATTTTAAAAATTAATTAACTTTTTCAACTTTCCTTAGTTCAATACCTAATATAAAAGATAATTTTATTAATCTTTTTAAACCGACATATCTCTCAAATCGTTCAAAGTGGCCGATATAGTTGGAGTTTACACATAATAGCCCGGCTAATTCTTCCTGTTTAACCTGAGTTGCTAATTAACCCGAATGACGGGTTAGCAATTAGCTTGATAAAAATTTCTTAAAATTTATAGAAAAGAGGCGCGCGGCTCTGCGTTAGCGGGAGCATAGCCTCATTCATGCTGCCGCGCCTTCCTCTGGGGCGGGCGGGTGGGGACTTTAAGGAATTTTTAAAAATAACTAACCCGTCATTCAGATTATATAGCTTCCGGGTTTTAATCCGATTAAAAAAAATAAATAATATTTTTTATAATCTGGTAAAATATAATAATTAATAAGTTAAATTTCTGAGGTAAAGAATATGAATACAAAAAACAAAATTCTGGTTTTAACCCTGGTTATTTCAACTATGCTTATAACTTCCTGCGGGAATAAGCTTTCCTTTTTCAATCCTGCTATACAAAAGCTGACTCAAAAAGCGCAGCAACTTATGCAGCAGGGAGATTATGAAGGAGCCATAGCAAGGCTTGTATCAATAAACGACATTAACCCTGAGCTGGCGGAGAATAACTATAACCTCGGTATTGCTTATTACAAAACCGATCAGCATGCAAAAGCAACTGATTTTCTGAAAAAGGCGCTCACTCTCGATAAAGACCTGAAAGACGCCTATTACACCCTTGGTGTTGTTCAGGAGGAAATTGCTATTCAGCAGGCTAAAGAGCTTGAAAAAATTAATAATGACAAAGAAAAAATTAATGAGCTTATTAAGATTGACCAAAACTATAAAAAAGCAAAAGAAAATTATGTTACCTACATGGATTATATTGGTTTGACCGACGAGAGAAAACAACTTCTGGAAAAAATCGAGGAACTTGACAAAAAAATAGAAGAAATCTCCAAAGAACTTCCAGAATCAGAGCAAGAACCGGAAAAAAAAGATTAAAACACAGCGCGGAAAAATCTATATGGAATTGTTAAATTGCAAAGCAAAGGTGAAGATCCGGCTTTGCTTGCGTTAGCGGGAGCATCGCCTCATTCATGCTGCGGGAGCTAAGTTCATTCATGCTGCGGGGAGCGTAGACTCATTCATGGGTGGGAATTTTTCAAAAATTTTAAAATGCGTAAGTTTTTATTCTTTACCCCTTAGTTCTTTTAATCCTCTTTGCTACTTCATTACTTTCTGCAAAACCTCTTTAAAGCTCTCAAGAGGTATGAAATTATAGCCGCATTCTTCTGATATAATCCCTCCGAGCATAAAAATTTCTTCCTGCGGGTATAATTTGCACAATAATGCCCTGTTTTTGTAAATTGTACATTTTCCGGTAGTTTTATCCAGCTTTGTGCATTCAAAAACCAGCCCGTCTTCGTGTTTATACCTTATTTTTAAGTAAGAATAAAAAGGGTGAAGCCTTTTAAGCCTGCTATACTCTTTTTCTTCCTTTATAACTCCGCCCGCGTGTTTAACGAAGATTTCACGGCAGCATCTTCCGCAGCCTTTACATTTTCCCGTGCGCCGGTATTTTCTTTTGAGTATTTTAAGAAGAAAGGATTTTTTTAATTTTTCCCATAGAGAAACGAGTTTTAAAATCATGGTTTTGACATAAAGGATAATTTAGCGGATGTATATAATATAGCATTTCTAAGAGGGTGTCTGAAAAGTTCTTAACAATTCTCCGGCTGTCATTGCGAGGAGGGGCGAAGCCCCGACGTGGCAATCTTTCCAGCATTTTTGTTTA
>JANQEB010000145.1 GCA_028278605.1 Candidatus Gastranaerophilales bacterium | reverse complement strand
GCCAAAACCCGCCCACAGCCACCCTAAAGGTGGAAAAGAGGCGGAGCCTCTTTTCGATTCTCTATAATTTTTTGGCAAATGTTGCTCAGTCATATCCTGGCCTTTGGCTAATTCGCGACTGGAGTTAATTAGCAACTCAAGTATTTTAAGATTATTTATTGAAATCGGTATAATTATATTTTTATTCCAGGTCTTCCAGGTATTTGACCTGCAAGACCCGGTCAAGGACTATGATTACTTCAGTTCCGGCAGTAATAGCTCTTTCCTGGCCCATTTCCCTTTCGCCGGTCTTTACCAGCTGGACAACAGGGCCTATCCGTTCAATATGGTGAGGAATTTTTCTATATTCCGCCATTTGCGTAATTTCACCGCCAATAACGCCTGTGCCGTCTTTTGTCCAGATTTTTCCGACCATTGGAGTATGCCAGCCGTCAGGAAAAACTATTTTATCAGCCAGTATCTGGAAAAATCCGTCTCTTCCCTGCCTGGCATGCTCAAGCCTGACTACTTTTCCGTAAATAAAAGACTCTTTAGGAATGCATGTTGCCTTGCCAATTGTCATATCAGAAACAACAATGAACCTAACCGGGTCTCCAACCTGGTTTTCCTTTGTAGAAACCGTTTCCTGTATTTCCGCTTTTATCATTGTGCCCCTTGGAAAAGTCGCAATATTGATATCAGGACCTGTTTCAAAGGAAAAAACCTGTGAATATGCGGTATTTCCTATTAAAAGGACTGCACAAAAAGCTATTAACATGTATTTTAATATTTTCATTTGCTTTAAAATTAGATTTTTTGTTCACACACAAGGTCAAGTGTCTTTTGTACCCGGCAGAGCGGTTCATCAACATCCATAAAGGTGCCTGCCTTAAGCAGTTTATCGATAACCTCCCGGAAAACATCACCTTCGCATTCAAAGTCTTCCCTGAAAAGAAGCCTTACAGGAGCTTTAGCGTGCGCTGTCTGCAAAAGAACCTCGTTTTTCTTTATCCTTTGAATATCCCCGGGGTTAGAAAGCGGAGCTGACTGGGTAGGAGTGAGCCTTAGCAAAAGAACATCCTTTCCCTTATACTCCAGCAGGTCCTCATCCTGCACAAACAGGACTGAAATATCTGCTGAAAGAGCTTTTACAAGGCTGTCAGCTATAACGTCAATTTTTAAGTATTTTTCCAGGCCTTCCCCGTAGAGTACCTGCTGGATTTTTGTAGGGACAATAGGGTCAGTATACCTGAATTCAAGAGGGAAACCCTTGTAATCAGTTATCAAAATCGCTCCCAGATAGCCTTTTGTGCTGGAAGAAAGCGTTATCCCGTAAGCTAATTTTGTATTTTCATCGTTCATTTAGAAAAACTCTTTGTTTTTGAGTCCTGTGAACTTAAAAGTTTTCTTAATTTCATTATAGCCTGGGCATGAAGCTGGCAAACCCTGGATTCTGATATACTCAAAGTTGTGCCGATTTCTTTTAAAGTCATATTTTCATGATAATAAAGAGCAAGGATCATTCTTTCTCTTTCAGGCAGGTTAGCAAGCGCTCTTGAAAGTTCATTCTTGACATCTCTGCTTTCCAGCTGGGCAAGCGGGTCATCAACCTTCTTATCCTGAATAGTATCAATTATCTCAAGCCCTTCAGACGATGAATCCTTCTTGTCGTATAAAGAAATCATTGTATTACTCTCCATTTCAAGAATTGAGGCTTCCACTTTTTCCTTTGGAAGGCCGAGTTTTTCAGCTATTTCCCGGGTGGTCGGGTTTCTGCTGAGTTCTTTTTGCAGCTCGGAAACCGCTGTTTGAATCTGCTTAAACCTCTTTTGCGCCCCCCTTGGGACCCAGTCAAAACTTCTTATCCTGTCAATAATTGCTCCCCGGATTCTTAAAAGGGCATATGTCTCAAACCTTACTCCCTTGCTGGGCATGAATTTTTCAATAGCATCAATAAGCCCTTCCACTCCGTAGCTGGCTATGTCTTCAGTGGAAATAGTCGCGGGAAGGCTGATTCTTAACCTGCCCGCCACGTATTTTATCAGGTAAATATACTGGATTATAAGTTTATCGCGAAGTTTTTTATTACTCCTGTCCCCTTCAAATTCAAACCATATCTTGTTAATTTCAGCATCAGGCAGTTTTTTCTGCTTGCTGTCAAGATTATTCAGGCTAATATGTGAAGAATAATTCATTAAAACTAAATCTTTCTGTAGACCAACACCAATTTTTCTAAAAAAAATAAGTCCCTATAATGATTTTAATGGCACCACAGGAACCTGCATCATTCAAATACCGTATTTGAGTGATTTTGGGATAATTTTTGTGATAGAGGTATCTGAATAGTTACATGGTTTTTCAAATGTTAAAAAAGCTTAACATTTAAGCCCGCAAAGCTTAAGAATATCAAAAAATAGCCGAACTAATATAATACAGCAGGTATGAGCAACAAAATGCAGTCTTAACAAAGATTTTTAGCCAGCAATAGCAATTCTAACTAATACGCATGAGTATTAGGGAGAGGATTTTTTATGATTACTCTTGATACAAACCTCGGAATAAATTCATCCTTTTACTATCTTCTTAATAAGTTAAGAAAGAAGTATGGCCTTTCAAGCAAAGCTATTGACAAATACGCTGAAACTCATGCTGCAAGCACTACCCCTAAGACTGATAAGACAGATAAAACCAATGAAGCTAATCAGGTTAATAATGTTAAGCTAAAAGAAAACCTTGATTATGAAAAATTACTTGAAGATTTAAGATTAAATATTCCGCAAAACAGGTTTGCTATTCTTCTTATGATGCCAACATCTGAATTATTCCAGATGCTGGAGCTTTTAGGCAAAGATAATCTTTTAAACGGCATGAGGTTTTTTACAAAAGAAAAACTAATGCGTTTTATTGCCCAACTGCCAAAGAGAGACCTTCTCAAAATGCTTTTCTATATGTTCACAGATAAAGATCAAATCATTGAACATCTTCCTCTAAAAGAACTTCACAGGTTTTTAACCAGCAACAAAATTGAAAAAGGGCATTTTATGAATATCTTTGAAATGCTCCCAAGGCAGACTCTTTCTACAATTGCCGGATATCTTACCGGCAAGGAGTGCGGCAAAATGTCAAAAGCTGATTTACTTAAAGAAATTGAGCCTTTCAAAAAGTACCAGATTGTTAATGGGGTTAAAAAGCTGGATGAAAAGGCGCTGCGCGGCTTTATAACAACTATGACAGAGGCTTTCCCTAAGCTTTACAACGAGTTTTCTCATAAGGCGCTTTTTGATGTCAGCGCAGGGTTTGCAAGAGTTGACCTTATAGAAGGAATGAGGGTTATAGATGACAGCAAAATCATGGATATGCTCTCTGACTTGCCTGATAAACTTCTTGCCCTTACAGTTTCACAGATAGACACGGATGTTTTCTCTCATATCCTGTTAAACGACCACAAAGACCTGCTTGCTAACCTGGTTTTCTCCTAAAAAGCACATGCCTGCTAATTTCATACATAAATGACGTTGTTCATCATTTACAATAAGGAACAAACAAAAAGTTTTTACATCTGTTTTGTATTTTACGTCATCCTGGGCCAGCTCGCCCTGCGAGCTGTGCCGAAGGATCTCAAGGTCTAAAACGGTGAGGTCCTTCGCCCGCCCCGCCCATGGCGGGTACCGGGCTCGCAATGACAAATCACGTATTTTTATACCACTGCCAAATTTTTTATTACCTACTTATAATTATTCAGGTAGTTTATGACAAAGAATTTTACCTATGGAGTACCTGAGTAATTACATGCCCTTCGAGCCGTTAATTGCGTTTTAACCCGCGACTGTGCTCAGGGCTTGTTGTGAATATTTATCGGCTATTGCCCAGCTTTTTATTTCATGCTCAGAAATGCCTGAATAAGCTGATAATTTTTGTACCAGCCTGTCAGAAACAGACTTATTTCCCAGTAAGACCTGGCTTAACCTCC
>JANQEB010000144.1 GCA_028278605.1 Candidatus Gastranaerophilales bacterium | reverse complement strand
TTAAATTGCGAAGCGGGAGTGAAGAGCCGAAACAGCTGCGAGGAGCAGGTGTTGCAGGCTCAAACTCATTCTAAGGGCCGAAGGCCCTTGACTTCCTTCAGGGTGGGAGTGCGCGGCAGCGGGAGCTAACGCAGTAGCTCATTCATGGTGGGGATTTTTGAAAAATTTTTAACCCGTCATTGAGGTTAAATAAATCTGAAGAATAAAAACCTCTAAAATATCAAAAAATTTTACAAACTGTAATATACTTTAAATAGATTGTTCAGAAACTAAAATTTGCATATTTTTATTGTAGCATTATCTAGAAAGTTGGAATAATGACAAAAAATACTATTGAATTATTGGAAGAAGAACTCAGGCAGGCAATGCTTGTAAGTGATGTTAATAAGCTAGACGAACTTATAGCGGATTCACTTGTTTTTACTATTCCAGCTGGTACTGTAGTTAATAAACAAGCAGATTTAGAGGCATATCGTTCGGGAATTCAAAAAATAAATAAACTGGAACCTTTTGAACAATTTATTAGCTTATATGATAATTTGGCGGTAGTAACCGTAAAGATGCAACTTGCTGGTAAGTACTGTGAAGAAGCTTTTTTAGGAGATTATTGTTATACAAGAATTTGGTCAAAAATCAATGACCACTGGCAGGTTATAGCTGGACATGCCAGCCAGATACCATAATAAAAAACAATGTATTTTAAAGTTTTATCCTTGGCATTATTAATATTGGGTGTAATATTGGATATATCATGAAAAAAGCGTTTCGGAAATTTCTCGAAACGCTTGTCTTTACTTGGTTGCGGGGAAGGGATTTGAACCCTTGACCTTTGGGTTATGAGCCCAACGAGCTACCGGACTGCTCCACCCCGCGATATTTAAAAGCACAGTTTCCAAGCCATATATATTATTACTCCGTAAATTATGATTTTCAACCCGCCCGGCAAATTCCACTCAAACATCCTGCCAGTTTATTATAACACAATACAAAAGCAGGGTACCCAATGGGCAACCTGCTTTTATAAGAAAATTTTTGATGTTACTCGCCCGTTTTAATTTCGTACAGGGCATTAACTATTGCAGGATCCCATTTTATACCGGCTTCCTGCTTGATTATATCAAGAACCTCCGTGCCAGAAAGTGATTTTCTGTATGGCCTCTCAGAGACCATTGCCTGGTAAGCATCAGCAACAGCAATAATCCTTGCGCCAAGAGGAATGCTCATTCCTGACAATCCCTCAGGAACACCCTTTCCATCCCATCTTTCTTTGTGATAATGCACATAAGGAATAACTTCTGATAGGAAGTTAATTTTCATAAGAAGGTTAACACCGACATTTGGATGGTTTTGAAGTTTATTCCAGGTTTCCTGAGAAGGTTTTTCCTTGTTTGAGAAAATCTCTTCCGACAGGCTGATTTGCCCAATATTATGCAGTAGTCCTGCATAGTAGATCAGGTCAGAAGTTTTTTCGTTTAATTCCAGGTGTTCACAGATTTTCTTTGCCAGCTCCGCCACATTTCTGGAATGCTCCCTGGCCTTACTCTTGGAATCCACGCCTTCAGCAAGGGCTTCTACAAATTTTTGCTGCTCATCTCCAAGATCACCGATACTTGCGGTTAATTCTGCTCTGAGGTGTCTTAAATCAGCAGGGTTAGCATCTTCTTTTTCAATTGCTTCCCCGGTCTCTTCAATTAATTTTTGAAGCCTCATGGAAGTTACAAAAAGATTAGCCGTGGTTTCAAGCAGTTTAATGAGCTCCTGCGGAATTTCCTTTGAGCTATCGCAGTATACACCAATAACTCCTACTCTTCCCCAATTGTTTACCAGCGGAATAGCGAGCAATGCGGTGTCATCCTCCCTGGTATAACTTGTCCTTACCTCAGAAAATGCCTGGATTAAGTTATTGCCGGTTTCTGAGAAGCAGAGCGTATCTTTTTGCGCATCAGCCTCAGAAGAACCCAGTTTAATCAAATCGCCTGATTCTATTGTTGTTTTGACGAATTCCGGGGTTAAATATATATCGCAGCTGCCTGCATTTAACATCTGGTTAATTGTTTTTGCAATAGCGTTATAGATAATATGCTCTTCTTCGCTGTCAAAACCAAGCAGCGTAAGCGTATTATCAAGAGAATAAATAGAAATCAGCTCTTTTAGCTGGCCCTTAAGGCTCTCTATTTTATCCTTGACAGAAGTGTCGATTTTATTGAGCAAATCCTTGGAAATCAAATGCTCAGTCATAAAATCGCCCATATTCAGGGCAAAAATTGCCTCAAGCGGATCATCCTCTATTTTGATTGGAATATTTTGACTATTCTGGCTCAAATCTTGCCTCCAAACTAACTCCTTAAAGGTAGTTTTTTCCTTACTTTCTCATTCCTTCACTCTTTTTTGCCGGTAAATTTACGGATATTACAGCAAAAAACAGTATTTTTCATATCTTTTGTTTTATTTAATATTTATATCGGATGAAATACAAAAAACTTTGATAATTTTTAATATAAATTTTAAATTTTATTAATTATAGATTAAAATTATATCATAATGAGATAAATTAAACATGAATAAAAAATTTCAGTACGGATTAAAACTCTGGTCTGTTAATACAGGTTCATATAAAAATGAGGCGCAACGGCTTTATGATGAAGGCCTGTATGACTTTATAGAGCTTTATTCTGTTCCCGGCAGCCTCGAAACACTAACAAGCTGGAAAATGCAGGATATCCCATTTGTAATCCATGCTCCCCACTATAAATACGGGCTAAATCTTTCCAACCCTGAGCTTTTTGACAGTAATATGGATCTTGTTAAACTGGCCCAAACCTTTGCTGATGGGCTTAATGCTGAGTATATAGTATTTCATCCGGGTTCAGGAGGGAAAATTACCGAAACAATCAGGCAGGTAAATTTAATTAACGATAGCAGGATTTTAGTTGAAAACAAGCCATATAAAACAGTTCCAAAGATGAAAGCCGATTTTTGCACAGGCAGCAGGCCTGAAGAAATAAAAATGCTTCTGGAAAACACAAATGCAGGTTTTTGCTTTGATATAGGGCATGCAATTGCAGCCGCAAGTTCTTTTAATCTTGATTATATAGAATACACCAGGGAATTCATCACACTAAACCCGACTTTATATCACATATCTGATACTGATATTCAGGCTGAAGTTGATTTTCATTATAATTTTGGCAACGGCAATATGGACACAGCCGGAATTCTGGAACTATTGCCGGAAAATTCCAAAATCACTATTGAAACCAATAAAAAATCAAAGCACAACCTTGATGATTTTAGAGACGATATAAATTATTTAAATAATTTATTGACAACTGCCCGGGTTAGTTGTCAAAATAAATAATCAAAAAACAGGGAATTGAGAAAAGATGTTAAGACTATTAATTTATACTTTATTAACTTTAAATATTGCTTGCCTTCCGGTTTTCGGGCAGGTACTGGACCTTAGCACGGCAAAAAATAATTCATATTTAAACCAGCCTATTGCAGAAGTTTATAAGCCTTCAAAGCTAATTATTGGCGATAAAACTTCTTTTATAGTTAAAGGTGAACCCGGAACATCTGTTATTCTTGCATTCTCACCGAAAAACAAAGGCTCAGAGCCTTATTATGGAGAGCAATTAAGGCTTGGAGCCATTGTTGACAAAATAGAAGGAATCATCGGCGAAAACGGAATTGCCAAACTTGAATTGAAATTACCTGAAAACAAGAATTTAATAGGGGCAATTCTCTATTTTGAAGCCCTGGTGTGGAAAAACGAAGACTTTCGCGATATTTCCAGGGCAAAAATTGTTGGTATAAATGGCCGGGAATCTTCCTACAACGGTATCATAATAGATAAAAAACAGGTTCATAGCTCACTTCCTGCTATTGGTCCGGGCGTAGGGGGTGTTGGTAATTTATCCAGAACCATGGAAGCAATTTCCGGCAGGGAAGCCAGTGATAAAGAGTATCTTTACACAGATGATGTCTACTATAGGAACAAGCCGCTTATGCTCAGGAATTTAAGATCTCCTGAATTCACTGAGGAAAAGGAAAAATCCGAATCAGATGAGAAATAAGCAAAATATAGTTGTGATTCCGGCTGATAGCCGTCCGGTAAACTATACGCTTGTTCAAGAAATTGGCTCTATTAATAAAAATATAAACCTGCTTCTACCCCCAAGAGAACTCCTTGGAGGACTAAAAATCCCTGCAAATACCGAAAAAATTTTTGACTGGCTGGAAAAAACCATTTCCCAAAACAAAATTGATAATATGGTTTGTGCTCTTGATACCATTGCCTATGGGGGCTTAATCCCTTCAAGATGGTGTGATGATTCAGAGCAAACAATATTATCACGGCTTAAAAAGTTCAAACAGATTATAGAGCAGGCAAATTGTAGTATTTTTGCTTTCAGCAGCGTAATGAGGATTGCCAACAGCAATATCAACGAGGAAGAAAAACCTTACTGGGATAAATACGGCAAACTGATTTTTGAATACTCCTGCCTTAAACATAAATTCACGCTAAACCCGGATAAACCCCGGATTAATGAAAGACTCAAGGCAGTTAAAACTCAAATTCCGATTAATATACTTGATGATTACCTGCAAACCAGGCGGAGAAACTTCTCTATAAACATGACATACCTTGATTGGCCGGAAGATGACGTTTTGGATTTTCTGGTTTACGGCAAGGATGACACTGCTCCCTCAGGTTTAAATGTTATGGAAGCACAGAATTTACAGGAGAAAATAACGGCTAAAAATCTTGATAAAAAGGCTGTGCTTCATACAGGCTCTGATGAGGTTATCTCAATGCTTGTTAGCCGCGCAATAATCCGGGCTTATAGCAGAGAAATTTCAGTATTTCCTATCTATTCTACCCCTGATGGCGGCAATATAGTTCCCGGGTATGAAGACCGGCCCCTGCATAAATCACTTAAAACCCACTTTGAAATCCTTAACCTTAAACAGGCAGAATCAAAAGAAGAAGCTGATATGCTTTTCCTGCTGCATACACCGCAAAAATCCCAAAACGACTTTGCCCTGCAGGAATTTTTTGAGCCTGAAAACCCCCGGGCAATAGATTTTTGTGTTGAGCTAATCAAAAATTCAGACAAGCCGGTGATTTTAGCTGATGTGTGCAATGCAAACGGGTCTGATAAGCTTCTTGTTAAAGAAATTTTTCGTCAAAATAATTGCCTGAAAAACATATACGGATATGCAGGATGGAATACTGCTTCTAATTCAATAGGTTCAGCGTTGTCAATCGGAATCAGCCGCTATATAGCGGAAAAACAAAATAATTTATGTCAAAAAACTTACAGTCAGCTGCTTTTTGTAAGGTTCTCTGATGACTGGGCATATCAATCTATAGCAAGACAAGAAATCCGCAGCCAGGCCTCTGAAGCTGATGAAGTGCTTCTTTACAAGAAATTAATCCCTATAATGGATGAAATAGCATCTTATTTTAGTATAAATACGAACAGAGTAATCCTGAGTTATCCATGGGACAGGACATTTGAGGTTGAAATCAACATTTTATAGAGTCAAATTAAGGAACAAACAAAAAGTTTTTACATCTGTTTTGTATTTTACGTCATCCTGAGCCAGCTCATCCTGCAAGTTGTGTCGAAGGATTTCAAAGTCTAAAGCAATGAGATTCTTCGCCCGCCCCGCCTATGGCGGGAGGCGGCTCAGAATGACGAAATGATTAAAAATTTTTTATTACCTACTTAATCGGTTTCGGAAGTTGGTTAACCTCATAAATGCGACGTTTTTTGCCTCGCAAATAATGTCAATCACCTAATTTAATTTTATCCAAATGCTCTGATAAGGTTCCAGTTCAATTTTATAGACGTTAGACGGTTTTTTGGTAAGCAGGCTTACCAGGCTACTTTTTCTTTCAGAGCATTCCTGGTTGCAGATATTTGTTAACTCTACTGTTTTGTTTGAAATAAGGTCTGTTAAAACTTTTGCTTTTCTAATTTTTGCAGATGTATCTTCCGGCAACTTTATTTCTGAGACGGCTGAATCCCCTGAAAGGTTATTTATCATTAACATTTGCTCTGAACCATGGGTTCTGAGGTATGCAAGGATTTCCTTTTGGGCTGCATCGAGTTTAGTGAATTCACCGCGGCTTATAACCTGGTTTTCTCTTCTCAGGTGGATTAACTTTTTAGCTTTCCGGTAAATTGACCCGCTAAAAGTATCCGGTGCCTCCCGTGCTTCATAAAAAGCATCCTTTGTAATCGGTCCCCTGTTAATGTCCCTGCTGTCAAAGAAACTGATAACGTCGAGTTCATCGTCTTTTGCCTTAGCCATGGCTTCTCTCTGGGCTTCGGAGGTTTTTGCGTATCTCCAGTTATTCTGGGCTCCTATTTCATCACCATAGTAAATGATAGGAATACCCGGCATTGACATAAGTATCGCAAAAGCAAGCTCAACCCTGTCAGGCTTATTATCAAGGAAGTTTGCCATTCTGCCGCTTACGCCAAAGCCTTTTCTGAATTCTGCCCCTTTTTCAACGAGCTTGTTATAAATCAGCTTTCTTGTTTCAACGTCAACCATTTCAAGGGTTAGTTCATCGTGAACCCTCAAAAACACTGCCCATGTAGCTGTTTGAGGAATCTCCGGTGTCTGGGCGTATGCTTTCCAGAAATGAGAATTGTCATTTGTTAACATAGATGCCCAGATGGCCGGCATATAAGGGAAATGATATGCTATCTGGACTTCATCGGTTCTTTTTATTTTTTTCTCGTTATTGCAAAGAATTTCATGCTCAGTGCTTTTTTCTTCGCCAAAATACGGGAGAATGTCTTCGGGCCACTGGCATGCTTCAGCCTGCATAACTGACCTTGGGGCAATTGTCTGGACAAATGAGCTTAAAAGAGTAATAATCTCGTGGGTTTCAGCAAGGTTTTCCGAGTTTGTCCCCGGTTTTTTGATGTAGTAAGGAATAGCATCCATTCTGAAGATGTCTACCCCTATGTTTGACCAGTATGCAAGCACATCAAGCATATAGTAAAGAACTTCAGGATTTTTCCAGTTAACGTCTATCTGGAAAGGATAGAAAGTATGGTAAAAGTAGTAGTCTTTACCTTTTATATTAACTTTTCTGTAGTGGTTTTCGCATATATCAGGGAAAATAAGCCTTCTTTTTGAAACTTCCCCGTTGTCTTCTTTGTATTCAACAACTATACCGACCTGCTCATCACGGTATTTATGGTATTGAGGCAATTCTTTCCTGCTTACAAAATAATTCGCTTTTTTCTCATCGCCTTGCAGCGCTGACTGGAACCATTCATGCTGGTCTGAAAAGTGATTCAGTATAAGGTCAGCTTTTATTTTAAAACCTCTTTTTTTAGCCTCGGCAATAAATTCCCTGAATTCTTTCATTCCGCCGAGGTCTTCTCTTACGTTTTTAGGGTCTCTTATATCAAATCCGGCGTCTCCCATTGGAGAATCAATAAACGGGAGCATAAATATTGTTGTAACACCCAGGTCTTGAAGGTAATCAAGCATTTTTACAGTGTCGGCAAATGTATTTGTAGAGTTTTTGTCTTTTACACCAAACTGGTCAACATAGAACATGTAGATAATTTCGTCCTTATACCAGTCAGAAGACCTTGAAATGTCTTCCATATATAATTTTAGCGGCCTGCTTTTTTTTGCCTTTTCAATTATTTCCTTTACCCGCGGGTAAATAACATTTACCTGCTGTTCCCCATAAATATTAGCTATTGATTTTTTTATATTCTTTTCCAGCCCGGCAGGCACAGAAAAATCAACAACCTCAACGTCTTTTTTGCATAGCCCGAAGCAACTTTTTGTCGCATTTAACAAAGAACATGCCTGCGCCAAAGGGCTAAAAGTGAGCAGCAAAAATAAAGCCGTAAGGAAAAAGAGCATTATTCTACGGAAAAGGTTTCTTAGCATTTTGATCAAATCCTCCACTTTTTTAATCTAAATTAATAAGCATTGCATGAATTATATCAAATACAATAATAAAACAAACTTTTTTACTCGGTTCTTATGACGTATAATAATTATTGAAATTTAAAAACTATATCCGGAGATAATTTTAAAATATGCATAAATACGGTGTAAGACTGCTGAAAAACAGGTTTTATCCTGTTAATATACCTGAAGATGTTGAAGTCGAACATGGCCAAATGGTCCTTGTAACCACGGAAAAAGGCCAGGAAGCCGCTAAAATTCAGCGGATGCCGTCTTGTATTATAGAAAAATGGGGGGATAAGCTACCGGAATCCCTGCCTTTTGTAAGGAAGATAACCGAGGTTGACCTGACAAGGCTTGAGGAAATCGGAAGAAAAGAAAGAGTTGCTTTCCACAAATGCGATGAACTGGTAAAAAAGCACGAGCTTGGCATGAGGTTGGTGTCAACAAAATATACTTTTGATGAAAAAAAATTAACGTTTTATTATACGGCACCGCATAGAATTGACTTCAGGGCATTGCTTAAAGACCTTACCCAGACATTTAGAAGGGTTAGAATTGACCTTCGACACATAGGAGTAAGGGATGAAACCTCTATCATGGAAGGCATGGGTATCTGCGGCAGGCAGTTTTGCTGTTCTTCTTTCCTGAAAGATTTTGCCTCAATTAACATCAAACTCGTAAAAGACCAGGGAATGCCCGTAAACCCCGGAAAAATTTCCGGCACCTGCGGCAGGCTGCTTTGTTGCCTTAATTATGAATACGCTAATTATATTGAAGCGGCTGCCGGCATGCCTCCGGTTGGAAGCGCTGTTATGACTTCAGAAGGCTTAGGAAGAGTTGCCGCGCTTCATTTTCTTCATGCTACAGTCGTTGTAAAGATTGAAGACGGCCGGGTAAAAGAATTTGGTAAAAAAGAAATAGAAATGATCGAAGAGGATGTAACCAATATTGAGCTGGACTACTCAATAAATTATGTTGAAGAAGAAGAAAGTATTGACATTTCCAGCATGGAAGACGATGACCAGAGCTTTACTTCAAATGTTTAATTTACGATAAACAAAAGGCAGTTATACGTAGACTCCTTCTGTTATTATTTTTCTGTTTTTAATCTATTTTTTTCTTCATTTCATTTACTGCTTGAAAAAAAGTCCTTTCGCTATCTGCTAATAACTCCAAAGCTCTATCCTGATGGTCAATAGTGCTTCCATCACCTAAAGCTGCTATCACTCTATCTCTTTCTTCTTCTAAAAGCCCGTGTTGTTCCATTCTTTTATCAAGCTCTCCACATGCCGTACAGCCAAAGCTCATTTTGTTAAAACCCAAGCCGGAAACTGAATTAAACATAATTTTTCCTTTCCTTTTGATTTAGAACTTATCTGGAAAATAAACATATACTCATTCCATGGAGCCAAAGATTAAAGTATGTCATTAAAAAGCCTGGAAACTAAAGGGGGATTCCTGAAAATAAGCGTGGCGGGCTTGCTCTTACGGTTCAGGACAATAAAATCATAACTCTCTTGATAAGCTCTTAATTTTTAACCTGTATAAAAATATAAAGCTCCTGAAAAAAAATTTTTATCTTCTTTTTTTAGTAGTGGTATTTTTTGACATGACGTCATTGCGAGGAGTGAAACGACGAAGCAATCCATCACCAGGTAGACTCTCAAGTGGATTGCTTCGCCCGCCCCGCCCATGGCGGG
>JANQEB010000134.1 GCA_028278605.1 Candidatus Gastranaerophilales bacterium | reverse complement strand
GGAAAAACCTCTGGTTTTAAACATATTCATAAGCTCCGTTTAATCAAATAGTTTTTAAAAACTATTTTGTATAAAAATCTGCACGAAATATTTCTACTGCTTTGCATAAAAAAACAGACAAAAAAACTACTCTTCACAAGGAAGAACTAAAAAATATTTTTAGCTCAAATCGGCTATAGGAAGTACATTATCATTATTCCATACAACTATAACGCTGTCAATACATGGCTTATCATGATTTAAATCATGTAAAATTATGTGTTACATGAGATATAGAAAATAAAAACTTATTTTATCCTTTTACTACAGGGATACAGAGTTCAGATATTCAAAATGCCATAATGCAGTTATATCATGGCTTATCATTATTCAAAACCCTGAATTCATGACTCATTCTGCTTTTGCATGTTTAAAATTCTAAAACTTACATATATAGATAATATACAGGCATCTAATAATATTATTTTTCATTATACTTAGTACCTAATTTGAATTATAAAACCGGTGATGTGATTGATAAAATCCGGTAAATTTATTGTAAGGGTAGCGGTATTAAACAAAGTGATAACTTTTCACATTTTTTGAATAAGGACAGTGGAAAAACTCATTTTAACTTTTACCGCTATCCTTACAATAAATTTAATATTATTCATAAATTGCGTAAGTCCTGTTATTTAAAGCTTATCACAGCTTGAAAATCTTAATTAATTATTGATAATTTTAATATCGGTTCTATAGATGCTATAGTGATAAAGATAGGAATAAGGACAGCAAAAGTTATGAAAATTCTTCCCACGCCTGAGATATACGCAGGAAAATCAAGTTTAAACGTTGTTAACAAGCTGCTTGACAGGCTCAATGCCGGAAAAGTAATGATTGTTACAGATAAAGGCATTGTTAATGCGGGCATCTGCGCAAAATTACAGGGCGCAATCAAAAACCGCGATATTGTTCTTTTTGACGATGTGCAGCCTGACCCTTCAATTAAACTTGTTGAACTTGTGGTAAAAATAGCCAGAAGCAACAATATACAGGCGGTAATCGGACTTGGCGGCGGAAGCTCCATTGATACTGCAAAGGTTGCTGCTGCTTTAATTACTAATGACAAAGATATGTCAAGCTATGTCGGGATTGATCTTCTTGAAAAAGATGCGGTCCCAATTATTGCAATACCTACAACAGCCGGGACCGGCAGCGAAGTTACTCATATAGCAATCCTTTCCGACGAAGAAGAACAGTTAAAGAAAGGTATAGTTTCTTCAAAGCTCATTCCGCATTTTGCAGTGCTTGACCCTGATTTAACAGTTGGTCTTCCACCTCATGTAACAGCGGCTACCGGCATGGATGCGCTTGTTCATGCTCTTGAAGCTTATATTTCAGTTAATGCAAGCTCTTATTCTGATACACTGGCCCTAAAAGCGGTTAGTTTAATAGGTGAAAATATAAGAGAAGCCTATAACAACGGAGCTAACCTTCAGGCACGGGAAAATATGTTATTAGGAAGCCTGTATGCCGGTATGGCATTTGCTAATGCAGGAGTTGCAGCGGTTCATGCGTTTGCTTATCCGCTTGGGGGAATGTTTCATATACCACATGGCCTTGCAAACAGTGTAATGCTGCCTACAATTATGGAATTTAATATGACAGGCAGTGAAAAAAGATTTGCGCAAATGGCAAAACAGCTCTTAAATGATAATAATGCCGGTGCAAATTGCCTGGTTAAGGAAATATACAGGCTTTGCAATGATTTAAAAATTCCTTTATCATTAGAAGAATTAAAAATCCCAAAAAGCGCAATTGCTCAGCTTGCTGAAGGCGCAATGAAGGTTACAAGGCTGCTTGCAAACAACCCCAGGGAAATAACCCCGCAAGATGCCCTTGAATTATATACAAAAGCCTACAAAGGCAGTGCAATTGCCCAGTAAAAGGAGATAAAAAATGACAATAGCAGCTGAAAACAAATTAATGACAGGTGAAGAATATATAGAAAGCTTGAGAAAAAGAAAGCCGCTTAAGCTCTACCTCAACGGCGAGCTCATAGAAAACCCTGTGGATCACCCTATAATCAGGCCGTCCATAAACTCGGTTGCCCTAACTTATGACCTGGCACACGATCCTGAGCATAAAGAGCTTGTAACCGCAATTTCAGCAATAACAGGCCGGACTATAAACAGGTTCTGTCATCTGCACCAGAGTACGGAAGACCTTATGAACAAGGTTAAAATGCAACGTGTTCTTGGGCAAAAGACCGGTACATGTTTTCAACGCTGCGTGGGAATGGATGCTTTCAACGCTGTATTTACCACAACTTATGAAACAGATAAGAAATACGGGACTGAATACCACAAAAGGTTTATCAATTACCTGGTAAAAGTCGAGGATAATGACTGGATAGTTGACGGGTGTATGACAGACGTCAAAGGCGACAGGGGAAAACGTCCCGCTGAGCAGGAAGACCCTGATATGTACGTCAGAGTCGTTGAAACAAGAGAAGACGGCATCATAATAAGAGGGGCAAAAGCTCACCAGACAGGTGCTATCAACTCCCATGAGATGATAATTATGCCCACGGTTGCAATGCGCGAAGAGGATAAGGGCTACGCTGTGTGCTGCTCGCTTCCGGCTGATGCTGAGGGGGTTATATACATTTATGGAAGACAGTCGTGTGACCTTAGAAAGCTTGATGAAACCGACGCCGGTAATATTGATTCGGGTAACCCCTGCTATGGAGGCCAGGAAGCCCTTGTGATATTCGATGATGTGTTTGTGCCTAATGAAAACGTTTATATGAACGGTGAATGGGACTTATCAGGAATGCTTGTTGAGAACTTTGCCGGGTATCACAGGCAGAGCTACGGCGGTTGTAAAGTAGGGGTTGGTGATGTGATGATCGGTGCTGCAGCTGTAATCGCGGAATACAACGGTTGCCCCAGGGCTTCTCATATTAAAGACAAGATTGTTGAGATGAACCAGCTTAATGAAACACTGTTTTCATGCGGAATTGCATGCTCTGCCTGCGGCAAAAAGACTGAGGCAGGGAATTATCTTATTGATACACTGCTTGCAAACGTTTGCAAACAAAACGTAACACGTCATCCATACGAAATCGCAAGGTTATTGCAGGATATTGCCGGAGGAAACATGGTAACATTGCCTTCTGCAAAGGACCTTATGAACCCTGAGACAAAGGCTTACCTGGAAAAATACCTTGCAAGCGCACCGGGGGTTGATGTTGAGAATAAAATGAAGATGCTCAGGCTCATAGAGAATTTAACCCTGGGAAGAGCTGCTGTGGGTTATCTTACAGAATCAATGCATGGCGCGGGTTCCCCGCAGGCACAGAGGATTATGATCAACAGGCTGGCAAATGTCGAGCAGAAAAAACAATTTGCCAGGGATATCGCGCAGATACAGGATTAAATGAAGGTTTGCTTTAAGGCTTAGAGCCCTTCTGGCTATTACTTAACAAATATTTATATATTTATAAGTATTTTTTATTTTCAGGGTTTTTTAAAAAGATAATAGTTTAAAAAAGTGTTAAAATAAATGATTTCCAATTGCCTGAACTGTACGAATACAGCCCATTCGTTTTATAAGTATAACAGCCAAAAACATAGGTCCGGCCCGGCTTCTAACGGGAATATTCCCCCAAAAACCAAATGGGCCTATAATCCTGCTGTTTTAGCGTTTAAAGCTAATCTTTATGAAAAAAATAAACTTAGACAAACCCAGCCATCTCAAATACAGGAATCTTTTCTACAATTGGTTGGTTTGGGGGAAGGCAACCACGATAAAATTAGAGAACTTAGCAATTATAAAATTGACTTATTGGCCTCTTATTTTCGTGAACTCAATACTGAACACCGTCAACTTTTTACATCCATGCTATCAGCATCTCTAAACGATAGATACAATGACTTTTTGTTTGATGAAACAACGCCTGTCGGCAAGGCAAATAATGCTACCCGCGAGGAATTTAATGAGGCGGGCTTGAAATTTAACCAGTGGATGAACTACTCAGGAAGCGTTGATTACGAGGATAAAAAGAAACAATATAAAGTCTCCCTGTGGAAAAGAAAACCCCTGCAGGATTTATTTATAGGAAATAACGCCAGGACCTGTATTTCTACCAATAGAGAAAACCCTGATGTAATACTTGGGGGACTTTTAAACACGAAGGTCCAATACGTGGTTGTTAGAGATAAAAAAAATAATAAGATTACTAACTATTACAGGCTTTATTTTGTTGAAAAAGACAGACAAAAACCACCGGGAATTTTTTTAGACTATCAGACAAATAATGTATCAAATACAGACCCTATAAAAAAATTCTTAGCGGAATATTCGAAAGCAGTTTCACCAGAATCATCTTCAATTTACAGCAGGTATAATTACTTTCACTCAAATATACAACCTCAAAAATATAAACTTGAAATAATAGGGGAAGTAGTGCCTGCAACAAGAACCTCAACATACTGTTCTACAGAATCGGATTTTATAAAAAACCCCGGATCATTTTACAGTATTGATATCTAAACTTTATCAAAAGTAAATGACAAAAACGCAGGTGCGTATTGCGCGCCATTCAAAATTTATTTTTTATAAACATAACTGGGACAAATGCCGTGGTTCAGGAGGGCCTGGTTTATGTTCAGGTTATCCTTGCCGTAGATAACTCCCAGCAGTCGGCCGTATTTGTCAATGCCGACAATTTTGGTTTTAACGTTTTTAATGCCGTACAACATGTTATTCAAGTGGCTTTTGGCCATACACCCCTTAAAAATAACTTCGTTAATTCCCATCTTGTTTAGATAGGCCTGTTTATAAGCCCGATAATTTTTAGAAGTCTCAAAGCAGTCAATT
>JANQEB010000071.1 GCA_028278605.1 Candidatus Gastranaerophilales bacterium | reverse complement strand
CAATACTATTGCATTGTAAGCACATAGAGTGGATAAAACTATTGAATAAAATGTAATATCATTTCTGATTTTTCGAATTCTTTCAAGTCCTAATTTTTCTTTAACAAAACCTATTACATTTTCTATCCATTGACGCTCTTTTCCACTAGTGCACAGTTAAGTAAATTTTATAGAATCGTCATTCTGAGCCGCCTCCCGCCATAGGCGGGGCGGGCGAAGAATCTCATTAACTGAGATCCTTCGGCCACCCCCCACCATGGGTGGGGTGGGCTCAGGATGACGGACAAAATTAATTTAACAGAGTACTATTACTTCAAAAAAATACCACTGTCCAATTTTTATTCTCCCAGAGACCTCATTTTAAGAGTGCCGCTGTTTAATGTTGCCCCATCATCCATTGACCTTACAAAAAAGTTTCTTAAAAGGTCAGGAGCCAGGTGGTGTATAGCAATTCCTACTACAAACGCAAAAAGTATCCCTATTAAAGCATACTCAGCTATGGCTACACCTTTTTTCCCGGAAAGTTTTTTTATAATCATAGGTTTTACTATCCCTTTAAATCTAATATCGGTATTTAAGTTAAATAACTTGAATCGCTAATGGGGGGCATCCCGGACTTGCGGATTGTTCGCAGGGACTGCACTTCGTTTCGCTGTCCATTTCGCCTGCTTCGCAGGGGCTTTTTAAGGAATTTTAAAAAAATAACTAACCCTTTATTCGTGTTAATTAAAATCAATAATAGAATATCGTTTCAGGTGATTATTTATTCGCATTTAATTTTTAAAATAGTATAAAGAGCTTTCCGGGAGTTTTTGCCAAAAATGTCGGTAATTCTAGAAGGAGACCGCTTCAACCCTATACGAAGGACTATTAAGCGCAATAATATTTTTCTTGTAACTGACGAGGAAGGTAGTGTTTTGGGCGGAACAATTTCCGGATACGGGCTTTATCTTGGTGATACACGGTTTTTAAGCAGGTTTGAAGTGCATTTAAACGATTCTCACCCTGTTGTGCTCTCATCCTCAACAGAAACAGGTCATTCATCCGTAATCATAGGTACTAACCTTAAAATTCCTGATGACATTGTCCCTGAAAAGTTTATCCCGCAGGAAACAATCCAGATTAAAAGGGAAAGCATAATCTGCGGGGCATATTTTGAAACTTTGACCCTGGCTAATTACAACCTTTTTGAGGTTGGAATAAAGTTAGACTTATTCTTTGAAGCGGATTTTCTTGATATTTTTGAAGTTAGAAAACTAAATACAGAGCCTAAAGAACATAGAAAAAGCACGAAAATAACCCCTGATTCACTGAACTACCAGTATGAAGACTCAACAGGCGCATTTCAGCTGCTGGAGATCCTTTTTACTTCGCAAAACCCTGATCATATAGGAGAGAATAAAGTTACATATGAGTTTATTCTTCCGCCTGCAAGTAAAAAAGAATTAAAATTCCAGATAAACCTTCGCTCTTCTGCGTTATTGCGTGAAAAAGCCCTGGCTTCTGATTTTAGTGATGCTTTTAAAAAAAATACTCACGAAACTGACCGCTGGTATGATAAAACAACAAAATTTTTCACTGATAACGAAGATTTTCGGGAGATGATCTACCGAAGCCAGAAAGATATGAATATGCTTATAACCCGCGCAACCTATGGTGAGTTTATTTCAGCTGGAATTCCCTGGTTTACGACCCTGTTTGGAAGGGATTCCCTGATTGCCGCGAGACAAGCCCTTATGCTAAGCCCGGTTATAGCTAAAAATGTACTGGAAACCCTTGCCAAGTTTCAGGGATGGCAAGAAGACCCCTGGCGGGAAGAAGAACCCGGCAAAATTCTTCACGAGATTCGCTTTGGTGAGCTTGCAAGAAGTAATAAAATTCCGCATACACCTTATTATGGCAGTCTGGACGCTACTCCATTGTGGATAATTTTATTACATGACTACATTAAATGGACTAATGACCTGGAAACCCTGGAAAAACTCTGGCCAAATGCGCTTGCCTGCATTGAATGGATGGATAACTACGCTCTCTATAAAGGTTTTGCCGGTTATAAAAAGAAAAGCAGCGGGGGGCTTGATAATCATGCCTGGAAAGATTCCTGGGATGCTTATATGCATGTTAACGGGTCTCTGGCAGAACCGCCAATTGCCCCTGTTGAAGTTCAGGGCTATTTTTATTCGGCAAAGATCAAAATGGCTTTCCTGGCAGGTTACATGGGTGAAACCGAACTGTCCAGGCAGCTTTTATCAGAAGCTTCAGTGTTTAAAAGAAAATTCCATTCGGCTTTCTGGATAGAAAACCGGCAATACTATGCGTTTGCCCTTGATAAAAACGAAGACCAGCTGCAAGTAATTACATCTAACCCCGGTCATCTGCTTGAAACGGGGATTCTTGAGCCGCAGTACTCACAAATAGTAGCTAACAGGCTTTTAAGCAGGGAAATGTTCAGCGGCTGGGGAATCAGGACTTTAAGTTATGATTCCGTTTCATATAATCCTATGAGCTATCATAACGGTTCTATATGGCCTCATGACAACAGTATGATAGCATATGGGCTTTCTAAAATAGAACAGACAGATGCTGTGCTGAGAATAACAGGGGCAATGTTTGATGCAGCAAGGTTAATGCACTATAAAAGGCTTCCGGAGCTTTTTTGCGGTTTTACCAGGTACCATGAAAGACAGGACCCGCCCGTAAGTTATCCGGTGGCCTGTATTCCGCAAGCCTGGGCTACTGCAAGCGTGTTTTTGTTTATCCAGTCAATGCTAAATATGGAACCTGATGCCCAGCAAAGAAAATTAAAAATCCTGAACCCGCAACTTCCTGACTGGCTGAATTTTTTGGAGCTGCGTGAACTTAAAGTCGGCGATGCTTCCGTAAGTGTAGAGTTCAGAAAGACCAGCAGAGGGCTTGTAATAGACGTTTATGACAAAAGAGGAAAGCTGGATATCATTATTAGGAAGTGATTTAAGCTCATAAAAAATGCGACCCAAGGCCGCATCAGTCAAGAAAGGAATGGTTAGACTATTAACGAGTTTGATTATTACACATTTTGTTTAGTAGTGCAAATTGTTAAATTTTAATATAAATTTGTATACAAACCAGAAAATAATATAGGAAAAACCATCTACTATAAGGGGAATCCGAGGTTTAGGATGCCATAAGGTTATGGGTTAATATTTTTTAACTTAATTAACCCCAATGACGGGTTAGTTATTTTTAAAAATTCCTTAAAACGCCCTCCCAGCCCGCCCCAGAGGAGGGCGCGCGGCTGCATGAATGAGGCTATGC
>JANQEB010000063.1 GCA_028278605.1 Candidatus Gastranaerophilales bacterium | reverse complement strand
TTATTCAGGGTATTCGTATTGATTTTCACCTTACCCTGTTTGTCGGAGTCTATTATTACATCCTGCCCGTCCCCTTTTTCGAATACGTATGTGTCATAATCCTCTCCTCCATAGAGCTTGTCGTTGCCTTTGCCTCCTTCAAGAAGATCGTTATCGGCGCCGCCTTTTAAAGTGTCATTTCCATATTGTCCCCAAATGGTATCATTACCTGCACCACCTACCAAAGAATCATTTGTATTGGAGTATCCATTTCCAGAAAATGCAAAATCTTCTCCAAAAATCTCATCAGCATCAGAACTTCCTAAAATAGTGTCATTACCTAATCCACCTGAACTAAAATAATGTTGCTTGCCATTTTCATCAAGATATTGTCCAACATTACTAACTTTTTTTAAAACAGAAGATTCTGGAACATAGATTGTGTTATCTTTAGCATTTCCTCTTACAGGAAAGTAAATTTCATCACGATCTTCAAGTAAAAAATAAGGATATTCTTCACTGAATAATCTATATTTTCCGTTATTTGACTTTTCTTCCAGGTTTGTATTTGTATTAGCAGAATATAGATCTTCTAAATCAAAATTCCTATTGCTTAAAGCAGAAATTATATCGTTATATTTGTTACCTCTAATTACTTCATAAACTTTAGGTTCAGCAGTATTCACAACTACAGCAATCTTCGTATCAGTATTTAGTTTCGCAAGAAAACCGCTATTATTAAGGAAATTTTGTATTTCTTCCATATTATCAGTGCTTGATACGATTTTTAACTGTCCTTTGAAGTTTGCTTCAGTTATTTTATCCTGATATTCAGCTAAATTTGCTTTATATACTTCCCAGCTTTGCCATTCTGAATATGTAACTCCTGCCACAAGACCTGCTACAGCTCCAACACCTGAAGCTATGGCGGTAGAAGTCCCCAATGTTAACAATGTTGATTGTGTTAACCAGCCGACACCAACTCCAACTGTTGATTTTACCGCAGCATTCCATCCACCAACAGCTCCATTAATTGCAATTTTTACCGTGCCTTCAACTACAGTTCCATTCATTTTTGTTATTGTGCCTATAACCGGACTGTTATTGATTTTTGCCCAATTTGTAACTTGTTTTACCGCAGCTATATATCCTTCTTGGGATGTTACTGTTAATGCAATTGCTTTCACCCCGGGAATTGCTGCAACCTTTTGGATAAAAGCCTCTGTATTTGCAGCACTTTCATCAAAAATCCTATCTTCACATAAAGTTGTTTTATCAGGTGAAAGAAATTCCGGGGTAACTACTGTTGCTGTGTCAAATGCCATATTTGTTCTCCTTATATTTTATTTTTCTATAATTCTTCTATCAAATCTTTGGATGTCTTGGAAGTGAATATCATTTCTCTTAATTTGTCTAAAGATCTTTCTTCAGGACACATTTTTAACGCTTTTTCCTGATCATAAGTCCAAAAGAAAACAGAGCGGTGAGCCAGGTCAGTATGTGTTACTCTGGGATCTTTTGCCGCTTTCAATAGCTTTACAAAACTCTTTCCATACATTTTTACGTATGGGTCACTACAATTAAATTCATTACTTGCAAACCTGTATTCGATCATATGTCGTGACATATGATATTTTATTAAGTTTTCAAAATAAAAATTCTCTGTTTTATTGTAAAAATAGTCCAAACCTTCCTTTTCATTCTTTTTAACGTATTCTTTTAACTTATCGCAGTAATAAAGTATTTTTTCGTATTCGTTCATTTCATTTTTATTTTTATAAATAGGTAAGCCTCTTCGCAAATTAGCTTTATTAAGTAGTAATCTATTAGTAAAATAGTATTTATTCGAACGTGTAAAATATGCATAACCTATAAACATATTGTATCTGAGCTTTCTTAGTTTTTTATCCTTTATAGGCAAGCTGGAAAAAGGTTCAAGATGACTATAAAGCTCATTACTCCAAGCAATAAGCATTGGCTCTATCTCAAGAGCATATTTTTTGCCTTTTTCATAATCTTTTTCGATACGATAAATTAGTTTAACGTACTCAGCAAACCTGACATTAAACCACTGCACCTCCCTTTCCCCTTCATTTTCTGGATAAAGAGCAAGTCCTTTGCTATATAAATAATCTCTGAGTTTATAAAAAGGTAAAGTTAACTTATTTTTATACCCAAAAGTTTTTGAAAGAGGAAATATATAAATATTGTTAATGGTTGCAGCTGATACCAGGTAGATTTTGGCTTGTGGGTATGGCCTACCTACACAGTTTTGTAGTATTGGAATTATAAAAGCCATAAAGTTAAAAACGATAATAAATAATATTAGACTAACTACTGCTATGCTAATTTTTTTCCAGCCTAAGTTATAATTTAAATTTATTTTCATTATTTTTTTATACCCAACATGATTTGTAATTCAGTCACTTCATTCCTTCCACAAACATATTATTAAAATATTAGCAAAGATTATTTTCTTCATTTATATTCTCCAGCTTTCATATGTACAGTAAACTATAAATTCTGTAGTATTTATGTACATAAGTTTTATTATAACCACTAAAACTTAAAATGAAATACTAATTTATCAAATTTTTCTTTATTCAACTATGCTGCTGTTACCAGGTCATTGCCGCTCCATTGGTAGATAACGCCGTTTTTATCCTTCCATTTGCCTTCTTCATATGGCAGGTCTGTTGTTCCATAGAGGGTTATATCTTTTTTTCCCGGGTTTTTTATTACTATTTTACCTTTCCCGTCAGAGTCTATTATTACATCCTGCCCGTCACCTTTTTCAAATACGTAGGTGTCATAACCCTCTCCTCCATAAAGTTCGTCATTGCTTTTGCCGCCGATTAATACATTACCTTTGGCATTACCTGTAATTGTATCGTTGTTTTGTCCGCCAATAACGTTTTCTATGCCCGTTAAATCATTGTTAATATTTATAAATTCAACCGGGTTATTCAGGTCTATATTTAATTTATGTGTAACAGC
>JANQEB010000268.1 GCA_028278605.1 Candidatus Gastranaerophilales bacterium | reverse complement strand
ACTCTTCACAAGGAAGAACTAAAAAGTATTTTTAGCTCAAATCGGCTATAGGAAGTACATTATCATTATTCCATACAACCATAACGCTGTCAATACATGGTTTATCATGATTTAAATCATGTAAAGTCATGTGTTACATGAGATATAGAAAATAAAAACTTATTTTATCTTTTTACTACAGGGATACAGAGTCCAGATATTCAAAATGCCATAATGCAGTTATATCATGGTTTATCATGATTCAAAACCCTGAATTCATGACCCATTCTGCTTTTGCATATTTAGAATTCTAAAACTTACATATATAGATAATATACAGGCATCTAATAATATTATTTTGCATTATACTTAGTACTTAATCCGGATTGTAAAACCGGTGATGTGGCTGATAAAATTCGGTTAATTTATTGTAAGGGAGTGGTATAAAATCACATCATGTTAATTAATTTTCTAAATTTAGCAGAATTTTAGATTTTGTTGATCTTTTAAATAGCCTGGATATTCCGGAGACTTAAAAAATTGGCCTAAAAACGGAAATTCCAAGGTAAACAACTAACAGGAACAGCAAAAGCGAAATTCCACTGAGAACCGCTGTTATCTCAAGTTTTTGTTTTTCCAGCGAAAAAGCGCTGCTCCTGAGTTCTTTATAAATATTCCTGAAGTCAGTTTTGGATTCAGCCCTAAAATACTTGCCTCCGGTGATATTTGCAATTTCCATAAGGGTTCCCTCGTCCAGGGCCGCAAGATAACCACCGCGCACAAAAGCCCCTTCCCTGCTTCCCATACCTATTGTGAATATCTTGATATTTTCACTCCTTGCAATTTTAGCTGCGCTCAAAGGAAACATTCCCTGGTTGCTTTCTCCGTCAGTAAGCAGGATTATTACAAGCCTGTTATTTTCAGTCCTATTTACTGAAAGCGTATTAACAGCCGCATTTATCGCCGAACCTATAGCTGTTCCGGGGTATAAATCTTCCTGTGTAAGCTCGGCCAGTGAAGAGGTTAATTTCTCATGCTCTTTAGTCGGGCTTATAGCAACATATGCGCTTCCGTAAAAGTATTCAAGGCCTATCCTGATATCACCGGGCACTTTTTTTATGAATTCTATGGCGGTATCCCTGGCTGCAGACAGTCTGTTTGGTTCTATATCGGTTGCTTCCATACTAATGGACGTATCAAATACCAGCATTAATTTTACGGGATTAACAGGTATTTCTATTGAAACATGGGGCCTTGCAGCAGAAAACACGCCTGTAATTACTGCCAGCACAAACAAAACCATAAATGTTCTTCTCTTATAATCTACGGTCCGGGCAACAGCTTTTTCCAGAAGCTCAATTCTGCTGAACTTAGCTCCTTTGATACGTTTTTGCACACTAAAATATCGCTCTAAGTAATAAAATAGAGGCAGGACTAACAGTAAAATCAAAGCCCATGGCCATTCAAAGCCAAATCCGTACAAAATTACCTCCCGGCCCTAGCTGGCCTTATGAGTATAGTTAATCAAAACATCCGCAATATCCGAGTTAGTATAAATTTTAACAGGATTAAGTTTTAAAACAGAGAAAATTTCATTTAATTTTTTGTTTTCCTCATCAAGTAATTCCTGGTATTTTCTTATTATTTCAGGGTTTGAGCTATCGAATACCAGATTTCTACCGGTTTCAGGGTCAAACAGGTTCACATAACCCACGGCAGGAATCGCCTCTTCTGCGGGATCCAGAATATGAACCGCCCTTAGCTCATTTTTCACACCTAATTCCCCGAATTCTTTTTTCCAGTCGGAATCAGGCAGGATAAAGTCTGATATAAAAAACAGGGATTTTTTCCTGCCAATAATGCTTGATAAGCTTGAAAAATCAATTGTAAAATCCTGTCTTTCCCGTGATTTATAATCAAGAAGTTTCTTAACTATTTTATAAATCTGCTTTAGGCCTTTATCAGGAGAAATTATTTCTTTAATATTATTATCAAAAAGAATTGCACCGGTTTTATCCCCCCGTTTATAAGCCAGGTAAGCCATTACCGCAGCAAATTTAACCATTACATCTTTTTTAGTAACAAATTTTGATCCAAAATCCATAGATGAGCTAACATCAAGGATTAACCAGAGCGTATGGTCTCTTTCTTCCTCATAAACCCTGATATGAGGACGTCCCATACGGGCAGTAACGTTCCAGTCAATGCTTCTTATATCATCATTTATGGAATACTCCCTGATTTCTTTAAAATCCAGTCCATGCCCCTGAAAAAGCGAACGATAATCCCCATGAAAGTGGCTTTCAATTTTTCTTATTGTTGACAGCGCAATTTTTTGCAAAATTTTTTCTGCAAGGATAAAAGAATCTTCAACATTTAAATTTTTTTTCATCAGATTTTTATTATATCAAAAGTCCTGGCATTAAGACTTTTGGTAGTGATATTTTTTGACGTGACGTCATTCGAAGCAGGAGTATAAAAACGAAAACTAAATCGTTTTCGTTTTTGTAACTCATTTTCATTGCGAGGAGTGAAACGATACTTCGGCTTTGCTCAGCACGGGCTCCGCAATCCACTTGAGTCTACCTGGTGATGGATTGCTTCGCCCCCCCGCCCATGGCGGGTACCGGGCTCGCAAGAATCAATCAGTGGTAACTTGCGAGATAACCTTGGAGTTTTAACTCTGGTACAATGACAACAACCTTGCTGATTGATTCTTTTATTTTAATCTTTTTTTCATTTTATACACACGAATGACAAATCACGTATTTTTATAACACTGCCAAAAAAAGAAAGTAGTCATTCATTAATTGATCACTACTAAATTTTTTATAAACTTCCTCCAAAGAGAACACCCCTGCCATTTTCTGCAAGTATTTGTCCTCAACCTTTGTCCAGCGGTCTTTAACGGTTAGTTTTATCTTTCTCTTCAAGAGGTTCTGGAGGTACAGGATAACCCGGTCTTTAATACCCTGTTCCACAGAAGGTGTATTAAAAACTTTCTCGATATAACCTTTAATAGTCTCTATTTCGTGCATATCGTCCTCCTTTTTACTTCACAAAACTACATATTTTTATAAAAAAAGACAATTATCACCCCCCCCTGTTTTTATATAAATACGAAAGTATAGAAGGGTAAATTAAAGCTTTAAAAACCGCATATCTTACTTGAAGGCAATAGTTTAGTTAATTAGGAAAAGGGAGGAAACGATTATGCCAGATTTAACTTGTGGATTAAATTATTATTCTATGCATCGGGACGCAGAGAAAGCAAGAATAGATGGTTTATTACAACAATACGGTGAAACTGGTGAAATTGCAGTTTTTGGCAAAAATAATCCGATTCAAGCCGGCCTGCATTTACCATATACAGCATTTCATAACATGTTAAAAGATCCGGAATATCAAAGAGAATGTTTGGGTATAGAAAATAATTAAAGAATTTTAACAAATAAAAGGCGCGCCGTGGCGCGCCTTTTGAGCATTGAATTCAATGCTCATATAAATTAAGGGAGGTTGAAAAAGTTTTTACGTAAGTGTCACCCTGTGCTTGACACGGGGTCCACGTAACTTCTCTTCTATAATACTGATAACACTTAGTGCTAATTAAATAGATCCCGCATCAAGTGCGGGATGACACAATGTTTAAGAATTTTTTCTTTATT
>JANQEB010000264.1 GCA_028278605.1 Candidatus Gastranaerophilales bacterium | reverse complement strand
TCTCAAAGTCTAAAACAATGAGATTCTTCGCCCGCCCCGCCTATGGCGGGAGGCGGCTCAGAATGACGAAATGAGTAAAAATTTTTTATTACCTACTTAAAAATCTTTTATAAAAACCTATGCAAAGAAATTAACTCTATTGCCTGGTTTTTTATCAACCTGCTGAGCTTGAGCAACTTGTTGGTCTGTTAATTGACCGGTAAGGGCTTGCCCGTTTTGAGCCAGCTTTGCATCAAGGGCCTCTCTTTTCCCGAATGCAGCCTGTGCTGATGCAAGAACTGCTCTTCCCGCTGCTGCTACACTCTTATCAGCATCTGAGAGTCTGCCTGCATCTCCCCCAAGTCCTAAAGGGGCTTCTGCACTGGCTATTGTAAGCTCAGCATCTTTCATTGTCCTGGCTATCTGTTCTTTCGAAGCTTTAAAACTTACTTTTCCAGGTACCTTGACATTTACATGCCCGCCAACTATACCGGTAACCGGAGTTCCGGCCACATCAAATGTTTTGGTGTCATAACTTGGGCCACCGCTTGCAATTCTGCCGGCAGCCGCTAAATGAGCTTCTTCATGAGCAACTACATCTGCTGTTCTTTTATCAATTCTGGCTTTAAAAGCTGATACGGTTTTTTCCCTGCTACCAACTTTGCCTGTATTAGGATCATGATATGGAGGTTGTTGGCCATTTTGACTTAGCACGGGATTCTGGATTCTTTTTGGTAATACACCTATTCCATTTAATGACATTTAATCTAACTTACTCCTGTTTTTACTAGATAATACATATGCATATAAGGCCTTATATGTATAAAAACTTTCTCCATGTAGAAATTAACAGAATTTTTAAAGTTTTTGCGTAAATTTTTACTATTCTTTACTTTTTGTAGAAGAAATTTTACCACTAAATTGTTAAAAAATTATTTGGTTAAAATCTTAGCCTTGTATTGGTAAATTATATTATTATATTAACTAATAGAGGCGGAAGATAAGTACGTTCTTTGTGTTAAAATATTTTTGAAATTTAATGAGAGTAAGTCAAATGAGATCAGGTAAATTATTATCCAAAGTTACGGTTATTTCAGGTGTTTTAGTTCTGTTTTTAATATTAAACCCGGACTGCCGGGCCCAGGATGAAACCAATTACTACAAAAGTCAAAGCGACTTTAATAATTCTTTCAGAAATATAAATAATAGCGATGCTAATTATAGCCAGTATCTTGATGAAAGCGACGTGTATTACAAAAAAGGCATGGAGGCTTACAGGAGTAACGAGTATTCCAGAGCGATTGAAATGCTTGAAAAATCCCTGGAGCTTGCGCCTGATAGAATTAAAACACGAACAAACCTTTCTGTAGCTTATATTAACAGAGGAACATATTACTTTAACAAGCTTTCTGACTATGAAAAAGCAGCTAATGATTACAGAAGTGCTGTTTACTACCTTAAATATGACGGCCAGAGCCTTTCTACCAACCTGGCCAGGGAAAATTTGGAGATTGCCGAAAAGAATCTTGATAATGTATTATCCGTGCTTGGAGAAGACAAAAAAACCGCTACAAGGCTAAAAACAGCTAAAGCACTCAGGGGAGAGGGCAAGTTTAAAGAAGCAATTGTGGAGTTTAACGAACTTATAAAAAAGGGTTCCATTGAAGACCCTGAGGCTTATGAGGCTGTGGGTGATTTATACAGGGCTCTTCAGAAGTCCGGGTTAGCTTCCGCTCAATACAGAAAAGCCCTTTCTCTTAAAAAAGACAGGGCGGGACTTCACCTTAAATACGCAAAAACCCTCCAGGATTTAGGTAAAAATGACCTTGCGGTAAAGGAATTCAATATCGCCCTGAATATCGGTAAAAAAGAGCAAAAAGATGAAATTTTAAGGGCGCTTGAGCACATATGGATTCAAAAAATCAAGGAAAACCCCCGTGATGCTTCCGCGCATATGAACCTCGGTGTTGTATTGCAGAAAAAAGGCAACTTTGAAGCGGCGGAAAGAGAATATAAAATTGCAGAATCAATTAACCCAAATGATGTTACTATCAGATTAAACATGGGTACCCTGTACCAGGCAAAAAAACAATACAGCACCGCAATCAGGGCATATGATACGATTTTGCAGGTAAAACCCGACCATGCCCTTACGCATTACTATAAAGGAACTGCCCTAAAAGACAGCGGGAAGCTTGAGGAAGCTATAAAAGAGTTCCAGATTGTCTTAAGGCAGCACCCGAATGATAAAAGAGCCAAAGAAGCTATGTTTGAGACTGTCCAGCTCTTTAAAAACCCTAATGACGTGGTAAGCATACTGCATACTTTTGCGAAAAACAACCCCAGGGACGCTGTTGCCCAGTTTAAGTACGCCTTCTTCCTGCACTCTATTGACCGTTTTGATGAAGCAATGGAGTTTTATCACAGGACAATTAAGGCTGACCCTAAATACACCGATGCTTACCTGAATATCGCCAATATTTACAAAATAAGAGACCAGATCCCGCTTGCAATTTCCATACTGGAAAAAGGCCTTAAGGTTATGCCGAAAAACAAAAGAATTGACGAGATGATAACCCTGGTAAAGTCTGAGGTTGCAACTGTCAGATACCAGTATGCCCTGCAAATGCACACTAAAGGCGACTATGAAAAAGCTATAAACGAATATAAAAATATAATCCGGATAAGCGAACCTGATTCTGACCTGTATGTAAACCTTGGAGCTGCTTACCAGGCACTTAATGACAATAAAGAAGCCATAGTTGCTTATACAAAAGCTATAGAAATCAATGACAGCAACGCAACAGCTTATTATTACCTGGGAACAGCGTATTTTGGCGAGGAGAAGTTTGAAGACGCGCTAAAATCCTACCAAAAAGCACTTGCTATTGACCCGGATGATGAAAAAATTATCCAGGCAATTGATTCTTCCAAGCAGGTTATGACCTCCAAAATCCTGGAAAAAGGAATTGCCGAGTATAACCAGGGCAAATACAAGGAAGCCTTGCTGACATTCAATACCGCGCTTATTACTTCACCGGAAAATGCCGAGATTTACTATCATAGGGGCATGGTTTACGATTCAATGGAGAAATACCCTCTTGCTATAAGTGATTATAAGCAGGCCGTAAACTTTGACCCCGGCATGGATATTGCTTATTATGCGCTTGCGGTTAATTATGACATCCTGAAAAACTATCCCGAAGCTAAAAAGTGGTATGAGAAGTTTATCAATGAAGCTGATAGTGATGATGACGAGTATGTAAAGTATTCAAAACAAAGAATCATGCAGCTCTAAGATTTTAAATAATCAAAATTGCTAAAGGGCTACGGAAGTTTCCGTAGCCCTTTGTGTTTTGTATATTATTATAGAAAGGAGTAATTTGTATACTATAAAGAACAAGGTTTTTATGCAAACCCAAAATTTTCAAATATTAAGAAGTTTAACAATAGGCGGCAAAAGGCTTGATAGTTGCGTGGTTTTAGCGCCAATGGCAGGCATAACTGATACTGTGCTTCGCCAGGTGGTGAGGATGCATAGTAAAAATTGCCTTCTGATGAGTGAAATGGTCAGCTCAGAAGCCTTAAAACACAATAAGAAAGAACAATACATACTTGACCATGTCCGGCAGGAATTCCCGCTGTCTTTTCAGATTTCCGGCCATAAACCCGATATACTCGCGGAAGGGGCAAGAAAACTGGAGGAAATGGCGACTTTTATTGACATTAATATGGGCTGTCCCGCGCCGAAAATCATAAAAAACTTTGACGGGGCAAGGTTAATGACGGATTTAGCCCTTGCTTCCCAAATAATAACCGTGGTTAAGCAGGCAGTAAACATCCCTGTAACAGTTAAATGCAGGTTGGGGTGGGATCATAATTCCAAAAACCACGTGGAATTTGCAAAAATGGCAGAGGAATCCGGAGCTGACGCTTTGATAGTCCACGCAAGGACCCGTTCCCAGATGTATTCCGGCCGCGCAGACTGGCAGGCAATTGCAGAGGTTAAACAGGCTGTAAATATTCCTGTTATAGGAAACGGGGACATAAACTCACCTGAAAAAGCTCTGGAATATATGCAAATCTCAGGCTGCGACGCAATAGCAGTTGGCCGTGGAATCCTGGGGGACCCGGGGCTTATCGCAAGGATCGAGAAATACCTGTTTACAGGAGAGCTTGAGCCTTTGCCTGATATTAAAACCAGGCTTGAAATAGCGATGGTTCATATACAAAAAGAGGTTGATTACAGGGGAGAGGACGGAGGCATCAGGTATATGCGAAAATTCTTTGCCCATTATGTCAGGAATGTAAGAAATGCCTGCAAACACAGGTTTGATCTGGTCAGATGCTCGACTTTGAGAGAAGTTAAAGAAATTTTTGACAGGATATTGGATATTCAATAAGTTATTTTGCCATCCAATATGGTGGAGTTTCAAAAAGGTGAGAGTAGTTATTTTTGTAATCCTCTAAGTCAGTAACAAATGCCTCAAGATCAGGTGCAACTCCAGGTTTCCACGGGCTAACCTGAATACCATGGGATTCATATATAGCTTTGGTTAATATATCCCCAATCCCTGCGCTACCTCTATAATAAGGTGTGGCTTGAGCAAAGAACCAGTGGATTTCTCCTATTTGTTTGTTAATTTGCTCCAAATTACCCGGTGTTTTACCGGATGTAATGTTATTATAAACAGTTTCAATGTGATTTAAAACTTTTTTAACATTTGCTGAATGAGGATGTATTATCTCATATTTTTCATTATTTAGCTGAATTTTAGATAATTCAATTCCTTTTTCTTTTGCAATATAAGGATTGCAATTTTTTTCAGATAAAAGTGTCCTGAATCTATTAATATATGGGGATAACCTGTTATTTTTACCAATAGTAGTTAAACAGTAGTTATCACTATCAGTAGTTCTCCTTACTCCAAAAAGAGGAATAAAATAAGTATTTTTATTGTATTGAGAATAATAATCCAAATATTCATTCTCAATGTAGTGCAACACGTCTTTAAAAGAAGTTTTTTCCCTGATTTTTTGAGCAGCAGTCTCAGCTGTCTGGCTCATATGGTTTCCCCACTGCATGTTTCTAACAAAACCATCCATTTTAATGAATAAATGCTCAGGTTTAACTTCGCCAAAATTTGGATTTTGCCTGAGATTGCGCCTATAGAAACTGCTTTTTAAAGCTGTATAAGAATATACAGTGTTTATAATCATAAAAAACTTTTTATTTTTTCGACCTAAATAAACAAAGCAACTGATATAAAAAAATTGCTAAAACTTATTGTTTTGCAGGTGGTATAATAGCTTTATTAAAGTTAATCGGGTTTTAAACACAATGATTCTTGTAATTGATAACTATGATTCCTTTACATATAACCTTGTCCAGTACCTGGGTGAGCTTGGGCAGGAATGTGATGTTTACAGAAACGACCGGATCACTATTGAAGAGGCAAAGAAGCTTGAGTTTAGCCGTATAATAATCTCGCCCGGACCTAAAACCCCTTCTGAAGCAGGAATTTCAAAGGCAATAATTTCCGAGTTTGCGGGCAAAGTGCCTATCCTGGGCGTGTGTCTTGGGCATCAGTCTATAGGCGAAGTTTTTGGCGCAAAAGTTCTCAGGGCTCCCTATCTTATGCATGGAAAAACTTCCGAGATAATTTATGAACTTGATGAGCCCATGTTTCATGGCATTGAAAACCCGTTTACCGCTACAAGATACCATTCCCTGATAGTTGACTATGGTTCAATACAGCCAACACCGCTTAAAATAATAGCCCGGACTGCTGATAATACGGTTATGGCAATAAGGCACAGGGATTTTAGCAATGTAATAGGGATTCAGTTCCACCCGGAATCAATTCTTACCAGGGCAGGTCATCAGGTTTTATCTAACTTTTTAAAAATTAGCTAAAAAATTCTGAAATAATAAAGCAATTTTAAACTTTTAGTTGTTTTTTATACTTAATACCGATTTCAATAAATAATCTTAAAATGAAATAAATTAACATAAATCGGTATGGCGAGAATGAGTTCGCAAGTTCACACCCGCTTCGCTTGCGAAGCAGGCGGCATCGGGAGCATAGCCTCATTCATGCCCGATTTTAAGAAAACTAACTCATTTTGGTATAGTTTATTTCAGTTAAGTCAAGGATTATGATTAATAATACATCAAATTTTAACATATCTATTAAGCCTAAAAACATTGGATTTCAGCGGCAATACAACAGTGATAAAGTCCTGGCAGAGGACGTAGTTCGATATGTTAGAGGCCTACATCTTGAATCTTCTTCAGCTATAGCCCATAGGCACTGGTGTCTGGCCAGGAAGGGAGTTTATATGGATAGAAGAATTAGAGAAGGTGTAGATGGAGTTAGAAGTAGAGTTAAAGATCAAATTGATTTTATTAGGGACATACACGGCACCCCGGAAAGATTTATATCTGATGGAGTAGGAAACTGCGGTGAAATGGCAATTATTGCTTACAATGAGCTGAGGGAGAGAGGCTTTAATGATATCGATATAGTAGCTATGTATATAGAAAAGAATAATAGTGGACCTTATGAAAGAGTAGTTAGACCTTTTAAAGACCATGTTGTTGTTGTTTCAAGGCTGAATAAAGCCAGAAAAAATAAAGCTGGTAATCCAGTATTTGATATAAATAGACCTAATACGTGGGGTAACGAAGCTATTATTATAGACCCCTGGACTGGAGTTGTTGATGGTGTGCAGCCTGGACTTATGAAAATAAAACAGTTTTTACAAATAGGTGATCATGAAAAATTAATATTTAGAGAGAAAACAAAAGATTTTATTAACACAAAAATTTAGTCCAAGGAAATTAATCAATTATTAAATTTTATTGTTATTAAACCTTGAGAAACTATAATATAAAAAGAATTATGGGGTCCTGAGGTAAAGACAATGAAAAAAAGAACTGTTTTATTAACCATCTTAGACGGCTGGGGTTGCGACGGAAACTGCCCTGCAAATGCTGTAAAATCTGCAAATACACCAACTTTTGATAAATTACTGGAAGAATACCCGCATACAAGAATATTTGCCCACGGCAGGCATGTAGGCTTACCAGACGGCCAGATGGGCAATTCAGAAGTCGGCCACCTTAATATTGGTGCAGGAAGAATAGTTTACCAGGACCTAACCAGGATTAACCTTGCAATAGAAGATAAAAGCTTTTTTGATAACAAGGAATTCCTAAAAGCAGTTGAACACGCCGGAAAAAACAACTCAGCAATACATTTTATAGGGCTGGTAAGTGATGGCGGTGTCCACAGTTCGCTTGAACACTTGTTTGCATTGATTGACTTTGCAAAACAGCAAGGATTGGAGAAGGTTTACGTGCATGCATTCCTGGACGGGCGTGATACCCCGCCAAGAAGCGCGATTGAATATCTTGCAAAGCTCGATGAAAAACTAAAAAACGAAAACCTTCCGCAGATTGCCTCAATTATGGGCAGATACTACGCAATGGACAGGGATAAAAGATGGGAGCGTGTTGAAAAAGCTTATAACTGCCTGCTCCTGGGTGAAGGCAAAACAGCCCGGAATTCAGCCGAGGCAATCAGGGATTCCTATGAAAACGACGACCTGGGTGATGAATTTGTGCTTCCAACAGTAACTAACAACGATGAAAATTCCAGGATTAAAGACGGCGACTCGGTTATCTTTATAAACTTCAGGCCTGACAGAGCAAGGCAGATTACCCGCGCAATTACTGACCCTGGATTTGACGGCTTTGAGAGGAAAAAAACACTTAAAGACCTGTGTTTTATCTGTATGACCCGGTATGATGAAACTTTTGATTTGCCTATAGCTTATCCGCCGCAAAAAATGACAAAAATCCTGGCTGAAGTGCTTGACCAGAATAACTTAAAGGAATACAGAACAGCAGAAACCGAGAAATACGCTCATATAACTTTTTTCTTTAACGGCGGTGTTGAAAAAGCTTATGAAACCGAGACAAGATGCCTGGTGAATTCGCCCAAGGTTGCGACATATGACCTCCAGCCGGAAATGAGCGCGCCTGAGGTTGCCGATAAAGTAGTTAATGCGTTAAAATCCGGGGAATACGATTTTATCCTTGTGAATTTTGCTAACCCTGATATGGTGGGGCATACCGGAATTATGAAAGCAGCGGTAGCAGCGGTAGAAGCAGTAGATAACTGTCTGGAAAAAATAGTCAGGACAGTAAAAGAAGTTGGTGCGGTTATGCTTTTAACTGCTGACCATGGCAATGCCGAGTGTATGGAAGACCCGGTTACACACAAGCCATTTACTGCACATACCACTAACCCTGTCCCGTTTTTTGTAATCAACCCGGGCGAGGATATTGGGCTAAGGGAAGGCGGTTGCCTTGCTGATATAGCGCCCACAGTCCTGGATCTTTTTGAGATTGAAAAACCTGCTGAGATGACAGGAAATTCGCTTATAGTGAAAAAGCCGGCGCTAAAATTTTAGTTACTGAACCCGTCATTGAGGTTACTTAACCCGTGAAAACACTTCTATATCAAGCTCACTCATCACGTTTGAACTGAAATAAGCAGCGCTTGCAATCATAGCAGCGTTGTCCGTGCAGAACCTGAATTCCGGCGCGTTAACCGCAACCCCCTTATCTGTTTGCGCAAAAAACTTTCTTCTCACCTCGGAATTTGCTGCTACACCTCCGGCAAGCGCAATTTTATTTATGTTAAATTGTCTTGCTGCTTTTAGCGTTTTTTTAAGCAGGGTTTCACTGACAACCTCCTGGAAACTTGCCGCTATATCAGGTTTGGGCAAGTCTTCTCCTGTATAATTTTTACAGGTCCTGAGAACAGCGGTTTTAAGCCCGCTAAAACTAAAATCAAATTCAGCCACTTTTGCCTCAGGGAAATTAAATTTCCCTTTATCTCCTTCTTGAGCCAGTTTATCCAGGTATGGCCCGCCCGGATAAGGTAAATCAAGCAGCCTTGCAACTTTGTCATAAGCCTCACCCACCGCATCATCAAGGGTTTCACCCAGCAATTGCTGCTCTGAATAGGAATCTACTTTGATTAACTGTGTATGCCCCCCGCTGATTAACAGGCAAATAAACGGAGGTTCAAACCCGCTTTCCAGGTAATTAGCGCACACGTGGGCATTAAGATGGTTAACACCGATAAAAGGAGTATCATAAACAAGGCTTAAAGATTTGGCAGCATTTAACCCGACAAGTAAAGCACCCACAAGACCTGGCCCGACTGTTCCCGCAAAGGCTGCCACATCTTTCATGTCAATCCCGGCTTGAGCTCTGGCCTCTTCTATAACAACGTTAATCGTCTCAAGATGCCGGCGTGCCGCGACTTCCGGGATGACACCCCCGTATTTTCTGTGAATATCAATTTGCGAGGCAACTACATTTGATAAAACATTTCTGCCATTGAGAATTACTGCTGCTGCTGTTTCATCACAGCTGGTTTCCGTGGCGAAAATTATCTGGTCTTGCCCGGTTTCAGGGCCTATTTGTATTATTTGCCCGCTTATTGGTTTTTTATAGGGATTTTTCATTTATTTAGTCGGCCTAATTAATCCGAATGACAATATTTTACCCGGAACATTTTTCTTTATAAAATTTTTCTTCATTTCTTCTTTGTTATAATGAGAAATATTATTAAAAGGATTAAATTTATGTCGTTGTATGATTTATTAAAAGAAAGAAGAGAAGAAATCATTGAAATAGCTGATAAACATGGAGCAACTAATATCAGGGTTTTTGGATCAGTTATTAGAGAAGAAGAGTTATCTGACAGTGATATAGATTTTTTGATTGAAACTCCTGATATGGATAAATTGTCGTTTTTCTTTCCTGGGGGATTGATTGCGGATTTGGAAGACCTGCTGGGAAGAAAAATTGACATAGTAATAGAAAGCGCGCTAAAGCCTCAGGTTAGAAATAATGTTCTCAAGGAAGCAAAGGCTTTATGAGCAGAGATAAAATAAAGCTGGCTGATATAAAAGTTGCTGTGGATAAAATAACTGAAAGTTTATTAGCTAAACCTTTTCATGAGTTTGATGATATTGAAAAATACGGGATTCTTTATCTGCTTCAAATAATAGGCGAGGCTGCAAGGCTTTTAACAGAGGAGTTTAAAGGAAAAAATAACCAGATTCCATGGAAAGAAATCATAGGCTTTAGGAATTTTGTTGTCCATCAATATATGGACGTTAAATGGGAAATCATAGAAAAAATTCTTTATTCTGACCTGCCGGATTTAAACACAAAGATTCAAAATATTAAGTTATAAATAAATTATTTTGAAATTTTAATACATTTCTTCTTTGTTATAATATTGTGGAAAGAAATTAGGTAGTTAAATAAAAAGGGCTTTATTAATGATAAATTCAGTTGTAATAGTCGGCCGAGTCGGACAAGACCCTGAAATTAAATACTTTGAGTCAGGAAAAGTCAAGACAACTATTTCTGTTGCAGTAAACAGAGGTAGTAAAGATAAGGAAAAAACAGACTGGTTCAGGATTGAACTATGGGATAAGCAGGCAGAGCTAACCGGTGAGTATGTTAAAAAAGGCCGTCTTGTCGGTGTTGAAGGCAGGCTGGACTTAAACCAGTGGACAGATATGGACGGAAATAAAAGAGAAATGTACCTGGTTAGAGGTACAAATATTCGCTTTCTGGGCGGGAAAAGCGATTACGCACCTGAATAACCTAATTTAGGAGTAACCGGACTTGACTTTACAGAGTAATACCATAGGTATAATCGCAGATGACCTTACCGGAGCAGATGATACAGCTTTGCAGTTTCACTTAAAAGGCTGTAATACTCAGATTTTGCTTGATTACACAGCAATTCCCGTTGGTAAGGCAAACACACAGGCATGGGCTGTAAGCACTGAAACCAGGAATAAACCCGCTAAAGACAGCATTGAAACTGTAAGGGAAGCGACTAAATCGCTTCTGGAAAACCTGAATGTGGATTATATCTATAAAAAAATTGATTCTACCCTCAGGGGAAACATAGCACAGGAGTCGCTAACTGTACTTGAAGTGATGGAAGGTGATGCGGCGGTTATAGTCCCTGCTTTTCCCGCTGAGGGCAGGACTACAGTCGGCGGTTATCACCTGCTAAAAGGCATGCCGATTGAGCGCACAGAAGTTGCAAGAGACCCTCATTCGCCTATTGGCCAGTCTCATATACCCACACTTCTTCAGCAGCAAGTCGATGATCCCCGGCTTGTGGCCCATGTCCCGTTAATTACCGTGATGAAAGGGGCTGGCCCGATTTTAATCGAGTTTAAAAAGTTGATTGAAGAAGGTAAGAAGCTAATTGTTGTTGATGCGGTTACTACAACTGACATGGAGCAGATTGCGCTGTCTATAGAAAAGTGTACAAGTAAGCTTCTGCCATGCGGATCAGCAGGATTAGCCCAGGTCATGACAAAATGCTGGTTGCCTGACACAAAATACCAGCACATAACAAAAGTTATCCCGCCTTTACCTGTATTTATAATTTCCGGAAGTAAATCAGCTCTTTCAAAAACACAATTAAAGAAACTGGCTGAGTTTGACGAGTTTGATTCCTATATAATTGGACTTAGCCTTGAGCAAATTCTAAATAAGCCGGAAGAAAGCCTTATTGAAAGCGTAAAAGAACACCTGGAAACCGAGAAAATAGTTGCAGTCCACCTTGGCGAGTACGGCGATGAAACCGCAAAAGCACAGGAAACCGGAGTTTCCCGGGAAAGCATACCCCGTTTCCTGATGGAATACCTTTCTGCGCTGTGCTCAAGGGTTATAAGAAGCCAGAACGTGATATTTGTTGCTGTTGGCGGTGAGACATCGTATCAATGCTGTAATGCTATTGGCAGCAAGCATCTTCAGCTAATTGACCAGGTAGAGCCTGCAATTCCATTATGCCTGGACTTTGAGGCCCGTTGGATCGTTACAAAATCAGGTAATTTTGGAACTCCTAATACGCTGGTAAACATTATTAAATACTTTAAACAACACCAGGAGATGTAATAAGCTTTAAACGTATGGAAAAGACTAAAAAAATCTTAATAACATTCGGTGATATAGCAGGAATCGGCCCTGAAATAGTTATAAAGGCTTTGAATTCAGTAAAAACAGGGATCGAGTTTAAAAATATCTGCATTGTCGGAAATGAGGATGTTTTTTTTAAAACAGCGCTGGAATTAGGACTTCCGGTGCCAAAAGGAATTGAGATAATTAATATTCCTTTTGATTCATCCGGGTTAAAGTTTGCTGAACCTACTCAGGAAGGAGGTAAGCATTCCCTGTTATCCCTGAAAAAATGCTGTGAACTGGCAAAGGATGGCTTTGCACGGGCAATAGTAACTGCCCCGGTCTCAAAAAAGTCATTAAATATGGCAGGATATCACTATTCCGGACAGACAGAGATATTAAAAGAGTGTTTAGGCTCAGGGGCTTTATACCAGAACTTTACAGAGTCCAGGCAGGCTAACCAGTCAATCAGGGCAAGCATCAAAAACCTTTTATCCAAATTGAAAAACCCGGGTAAACTCTATGGCCCTGAAATGTTATTTGTAGCAGATAATTTAAGGGTGCTTTTGCTTACAAGGCATATAAAACTGGCTGAAATAGCTCAAAATCTTAGTTTGGAAAAGATTTTAGCTTCAATTATCACTCTTAAGCTATCCCTTGAGTTTAATTTTGACATCAAAGAGCCTAAAATTGCCTTATGTGGCCTAAATCCCCATGCCGGAGAAAACGGGATTTTCGGACTGGAAGAGGAATATTTTCTTGTCCCGGCGGTAAAGCAACTGAGGGAAAAGTATTCTATAGATATAGAAGGCCCATTCCCCTCTGATACACTCTGGGCCAAAGCCGCAAAAAGGTTCCTGGCTAATGAAAAACCGGAATACGACGCTTATGTTGCCTGCTATCACGACCAGGGCTTGATTCCCATAAAGATGCTGGCAATGGATTTTGCTGTAAATACTACGATTAACCTGCCTTTAATCAGGACTTCGCCCAGCCACGGCACTGCTTATGATATTGTAGGTAAAAATAAAGCTGACTACAGGAGCATGATCGAGTCTATAAAGCTTGCTGATAAGCTGAGTTCAGAGAAGGGACTCCAGTTAGAGCTGGAATTTAATAAATAAGATTTATCATTGCTACGGGGTACAATTGCGTCATTGCAAGGCGAAAAACTTCTTAATAAGCTGATAATTCTCTTCCGAAGCGAAGCAGGCAGTGCTGTCCGCATTTTTGCAAGCAATCTTAATAGCAGTATAACAAGCATAAAAATTGCTTCGGAAGCTGGTTAGCTTCATAAATACAAGGTTTTATGCCTCGCAATGACGGTTTTGGCTAATTAGCAATTCAGGTTAAATAGGAAAAGCTGGTTTTTAAACCCTGGTAGCGCCTGAGCGGTCTTTACCGCAGCATTTCTTAAACTTATTCCCGCTGCCGCAGGGGCAGGGGTCGTTTCTGCCTATTTTCTCGCCTCTTTTTTCAGGGGAATGGTTATCTTCTTCTGAGGGTGAAGTGAAGTTCTCAGCGGCTTTTGCCAGGTCTGTATCTATGGTTTCAAAGTCCTCATCACGCATTTGCACCACCTGGACCTCGAACTTTGTCCTGAACAGGTGGGCTACGGTTTCCCGCTGAATCTCATGCATCATGTTGTTAAACATGTTAAAAGCTTCTTTTTTATATTCAATAAGCGGGTCTCGCTGTCCATAAGCCCTTAAACCTATGCCTTCCCTGAGCATGTCATTGTTATGAAGATGGTCAATCCACTTGCTGTCTATAATTCTAAGAAGAATATCCCTTTCAAGGCTTCTCATAATGTTATCCGGGTCGCCAGGTTTTTGCCAGTTGTCTTCATTTCCGTTATTAACGTCTTTCATGACGCTATTATGCAGTTCTACAATAGCTTTTTCGTGATCATTATAGGCTTTTATTGCAAGGGAATTAATTTTTTCGCTGATATCCTCGAATTTAAGGCTGCCGGTATCCTCAACCCTGATTTCCCTTGAAAGCTGGGGAAACACTGAATGTACGGTTTTAACCAGGGATTCGAGGTCTTCTTCAATATATTCGGCCGGTCTCATCTCCGGGCTGATATAACCGCCAATGATGCGCTCAACCTCTTTTTCTATCATATATAGAATATCCTGGTGCACATTCTGGCCTTCGAGCACCTTTCTCCTCTGGGCATAGAAAAGCTCTCTTTGCCTGTTCATAACATCGTCAAACTCAAGGACCTGTTTTCTTATGTCAAAATGATAAGTTTCAACTTTTTTCTGCGCAGAAGCTATGCTCCTGGAAACTATCGGGGCTTCAATCGCTGTATCTTCATCTATATTAAGCATTTCCATCATGTTATACAGCCTGTCCCCGCCGAAAATCCGCATCAGGTTGTCTTCTAATGATAGGAAAAACCTTGTTGAACCCGGATCTCCCTGTCTTGCTGCCCGGCCTCTCAACTGGTTGTCGATACGCCGTGATTCGTGCCTTTCTGTGCCTACTACATAGAGCCCGCCGGCTTCTACAACTTTTTTGTGGTCTTCCTGCGTAATTTCATATGCCTTATCAAGCGCTTCCTGCTTGATTTGCTCATATTCTTCAACAGGCATTGAGTCTTTTTTGAGGTTAGCCAGCGTTTCTTTTGCAAGGAACTCCGGGTTTCCGCCCAGGATAATGTCTGTTCCCCGGCCTGCCATGTTTGTTGCAATTGTAATTGCGGCGCTTCTTCCTGCCTGGGCAATTATCGCAGCTTCTTTTTCATGATGTTTCGCGTTTAAAACATTATGTTCCAGGCCTTTTTTCCTTAGAAGCCTTGATAACAGTTCTGATTTTTCAATACTTATAGTCCCTACCAGAATTGGCCTGCCTTTTGCGTGTTCTTCCTCAATTTCGTCCACTACTGACTTATATTTCTGGGCTTCTGTCTTGTAAATTACATCAGTAAGGTCTTCCCTGACATCTTTTTTATTAGTGGGGATTGAGGTTACCTCAAGGTTGTAGATCTTTCCAAACTCGGCTTCTTCGGTTAACGCTGTACCTGTCATACCTGCCAGCTTGGGATAAATCCTGAATAAATTCTGGAATGTTATACTGGCAAGGGTCTGGCTCTCATCCTGGATCTTGACGCCTTCTTTTGCCTCGACTGCCTGGTGAATCCCGTCGCTCCAGCGTCTTCCTTCCATTAACCTGCCTGTAAATTCGTCTACAATTATGACTTCGCCGTCTTTTAGCACATAATCAGTGTCTTTATGGAAAAGTTCCTTTGCTTTAAGCGCATTTAGCAGGTAGTGGGCAAGCATTGTGGAAGGGTCAAATATATCCTTGACTCCCAGGAGTTCATGCGCCTTATCAATGCCCGGTTCATGGAGAATTACGTTTTTATTTTTCTCTTCCACTTCATAATCAGTATCTTTAACAAGTTTAGGCGCAATTTTTGCCATGACTTTATAGGTTTCAGCGGATTTTTCGAGTCTTCCGCTTATGATAAGCGGGGTCCTGGCTTCATCAATAAGGATACTGTCAACTTCATCGACAATCGCAAAATAATATGGCCTTTGAATACACTGCTCAAGGCTTCCAGCCATGTTATCACGCAAATAGTCAAAACCAAACTCGTTATTAGTACCATAAGTTATATCAGCAGCGTAAGCACTTTTCTTTTCCTCAAAGTCCAGCCTGTTTCCGCCGGCTAAAATAACTCCTACATCAAGGCCGAGGAATTTATAGATACGCCCCATCCATTCACTGTCTCGTTTTGCAAGGTAATCATTAACCGTAACCACATGTACACCCTTGCCGGTAAGAGCATTAAGATATGCAGGCAGGGTTGCAACGAGAGTTTTACCCTCACCTGTACGCATTTCTGCAATCTGGCCCTTGTGAAGGATGATCCCGCCAAGCAGCTGAACATCAAAATGGCGCATGTTAAGCGTTCTTTTCCCTGCTTCTCTTACTACAGCAAAAGCTTCAGGTAAAATTGCCTCAAGCGCTTCTTCTTCAAGTTCCCTGTCTCTTTTGGGGTCAGACGATGTTTTCCTGCTTGCAATAATGCTCCTGAACTCATCTGTTTTTGCTTTGAGCTGTTCGTCTGTGAGTTTGCTTATTTCAGGTTCAAGAGTGTTTATATAATCGACTGTGGGCTGGTATTGCCTTAGTTTTCTTTCGTTAGGATCACCAAATAATTTTAATAAATATTCAATCATTTTGCGTTAATTTTCCACTTATGCTTTATTCATCAAGATTTTATCACATCAAGAAATAAGTGGGGGTTTAACCGGCTAGACAGATAGGCAATCTATCCGGGCTACATAAACAATACCAAAACCATTAACCTGCCCGATTGTTTAGTCGTAACTACTCAGCCCTCCTCATAAAATGTAAAGAAAAAAATTTTCAAAATCGCCCACCACTCCCTCCCTGATTGAGGTTAAAGGGCGAAGCCCTTTAACAATTCTATATAGATTTTGAAAAATTTTTTTAAATTGTATTAAAAAATTGTTAAGCGCTTAGCGCTTAACCACCACCAGGGCGGGCGTGGTGGGCAATTTAAGAAAATTTTTAACTTCATAGGCCTGAGTAGTTACGTTTAATCCGAAAAACGCCAGAGCCCTGCAATATGAAATATTTCAACTTACGAAGAAGATCTTAATAATTAAAATAACTTTCCAAGGGAATTGAAATAAAAGTTCCTGTCATAAATACTTGTTTAGCAGGAGTTTTCCGGTCTTGCAGGCTTACAGAAATGAAAACAAAAAAACAAATAATTTTATTTTTGATAATTTTTTTTTGTGCTTTTCCTGCCCTCTGAATGCACAGGTAACTGGTGTTTTGTTTTTACAGCAGGCAATATCTTCCGCTTTGCAAAATAACCCTGAGCTTCAACTGGCAAGAGGAAACCTCGAAGCTGCTGACTTAGAAATCATTGCCGAAGCTAACCTTCTTAATCCCTTTTTTATTTTTGATGCTGATACAGGCGATAAAATCTATAGGTTTGGACTTCAAAAAGCATTTGAAACCGGAAGGCCCGGAAGAATCAGAAGAAAAATCGGGCAAAAACAAAAAGCATTAAGAAGAGCTCAGCTTGAAGTAAGGATTATTGAAGTAGAAGAGCGGGTTATAGATGCATTCACAGATGTTTTTATAAACCAGGAAAGGATAAAACTTCTTGAAGATACATTTTCGTTCATAAAAACAGAGCAGGAAGAGGCGGAAGATTTATCCGAGGTAAACCAGTTATTGGTTGAGGAGGAATTACTGGATATATTACAAGGGCTTGAGGACGCAAAAATAGAAGTTGAAAAAGCTAAATTAGTGCTGGCAGGATTATTGGGCAAAGAAGTCTCGGAAGAAACAGACCTGGGAAACCCCAGGGAACTTAAAGTTAAAGACGGGCTTACAAAAGAAAAACTTATTGAAATAGCGCTTAAAAAGAAACCTGAGATAATTGAGAATGACATGGAGCTTGAGCTTGCACAGACTCTAAGAGAACTGGCTAAAGCTAATTATTGGCCGCTGATAATTGCTGATGCCGGAGCAGAGGTTGATTTTGAAGAAGAAAATGCCGGTTTTTTTATTGGAGTGGATATAGAACTGCCTGTACTGGGAATTGAAAAAAGGCAAATTATGGCAACTGACAGGCGGATTGAGCAGATTAAAAAAGGCAGGAAAATTCTTGAAAAAAACCTGAAACTCGAAATTAGCGAGGCTTATGAGTTATACGAGTTCACAAGAAAACGCCTGGAAGACTATGAAGACAGCTACCTTCCCAAAAAAGATGAATTAATAAGTATTATCAGGCAAAAATATGAAGACAGTGAAATTAGTTTTATGGATCTTTTAAAAGCCGAAAAATCAAAGCTCAGAATTCAAAATAATTATTTTGATGCGCTTTTTGACTTTGAAGACGCTTTTAGCAACCTGGAAAAAGCTGTAGGTATAAGCCTGACAGAAAGCAAGCCAGAGGTAAACATTCCAAAAGAAGACTTTTAACGCGTAAAAGCTCAACAGGAATAATTTTCAATACTCAAGTTGCTACCTATAAAAATTTATAAGTAGCAACATTATTTTTTAATATCACTATAATATTTCTTTATATCATGCTTAAAAATTTAAAAAATCTTAACTTTATTCACTATACAAGCAGCCGGGGCACTATTCCTTGATTAACAATTATAATAATCTTATTCAGCTTTTTATTATAAACTTTTTTTAATATTTGGTAAAAAACTTCAATATATTAGCCGGAAAATTTTTGCTATAATATTTTTAAGTAAAATATCTACTATTCCGGGATTCCAGAGGACTTTTAAATAAAAATATAAAAAATAATTATGTATTAATGGTTTTAATTATTTATTCATGATATATTTTAATTAAAAGTGAGGATTTCTATTACTTTAGCAAAACCCTTCCGGAGGATATTAAATCTAAAAATCAGATTACTGGATAAACTAAAGAAAAAAGGTTAAAATTTTAAAGGAGATATAGGAGATTAACCTTTCTGAATTAATTAAAAGGGGTTAAATCAAGGGATGTATACTAATAAATGTACTAAATGCGGCGCAGAGTTTGAAACTAAGAACCCAAAAAGAGTCATATGCCCAGGCTGTTTGTATCCGGATAAAAAAGATCTTTCATTACAAACATATAGCAATACTTTAAAAGAACCGCCTGCTGAACCGGAACAAAGACCGGACCAGGGGGACCGGGGTGGCAGGAAACCACCCGGTTACTTTGTAGCCGGTGAGTCAAGGGATCAGGGTTATCAAAGAGATAATAGGGACCAGGGTTATAACAGAAGACCTAACTACCAGCAGGACAGGGGTGGTTACAGGCAAGACAATTACAGACAGGACAGAAGCGGAGGTTTTAACCGCTCAAGACCGCCTCAGCAAAGACCTAACTACCAGCAGGACAGGGGTGGTTACAGGCAAGACAATTACAGACAGGATAATTACAGGCAGGACAGAAGCGGAGGTTTTAACCGCTCAAGACCGCCTCAGCAAAGACAAGGCGGACCCGGCGGATTCAGGAGACCGCAGGGAAATCAAAGGGTTCCGGGCAGAGGCGGCTTTGATAACAGGAGAAGACCTGCTGCAGCTAATAAAAAGCTTCTTATAAGCCGGGAACAGGTCAGTGAAATAGAAAACCTCTACAGGGAAATGCTTCCTCTTCCAAATCCTGATTGCCACGAGGTTATTGGGGAAAAAATCCAGCTTGAACCCAATAAGGTCTTCTTTGGCATAAACCTTGTAAGGCAAAAAATGAAGCTGCCAAAGCTTCCGTTTCCAAAAAGAAAACTTGCTGTTTCTACAGACCAGCTAATGGCAGTCAAAAACCTTTATGAGCCTTTACTGCCGCTTCCTCCCATAGGATGCCATAAAATAATTGCAAAACAGCTGAAAATGGATGAATGGCGTGTTCATGTCGGAATCGGTATCATTAGAAAGCAGATGGACCTTCCCAGATGGAACCCTGACCGTGAAGATGCGCCGGCTGAATTCAAAAACCAGCAACCGCCCGCTGAAGAGTCAAAACCTAAAAAACCGGCTTCTAAAGCTAAAAAAGCAAAGGAAACTGAAGAAAAAGCTGAAGACCCTGAAGAAGCAAAAGAAGCAGAAGTAAAAGAAACAAAAACTAAAACCAGGGGCAGGCCCAAGAAAAAAGAAGCTGAAGAAACTGAGGAATAACAGCTCCTCAGAGCTTTATCCTGTAAATATCCACTCTTAACGGATCTCTCTCAGGGTGGGGTTCCTCTATTTTTTGCAGGAAGTCATAGTTGTTTTGGACATAATCATAGATTCCAAGGGCATAATCCTTGCCAAAAAAAGTAAAACCATAATCATTTGTGTCCTGGTTAGTTATAAAAATATACTCAGGCTCTTTTAACATTAAATCCTGAATTACCTTATCCTCAAAAGCCTCGACAAAATTAGGGGTTAGAGAATAAAACCGGTTATTTGCTTTTCTTTCAGTTAAAAAATTGACCATTAAACCCTCAGGCATCATTACAAATGTGCTTTTAGGGGGGATTTCCTTATCTATGTAGTTAATAAGCTTATCCAGGGTTGGCCCCCAGAAACCGGCGGTATAAATTTTGCCCCTGTTAGTTTCCAGGGGATAGTTATAGATTTTCATTGCAAAATTAAGGCTGGCAAGCATATAAACGATCCCAACCAGGAACAAAACTGTAAAGCATGCCTGCTTCCAGGCTATTTCATGCAAAAACTTGAAGTATTGCGGCAGTTTATCAAATAAAAACACAACACAGGCCAGGATTAAAAGCGGCATAAGATATGTGCCAAATACATGTATATTTATAAAAAAGAAAGATTTACACGCTGAAAGAATTCCTGCAAGGGCGATTAAGATAAAAAATTTATCTTTTAATCCCATTTCAAGTAACTTTTTGGAATTCTTTTTATTTTTCAGGGTTAAAACACATAAAAATATGGCTAAAATCATTGCTGTACCTGCCGCAATCCAGCCTAAACTTGTAGTTAAGCCTATTGCTTTTAGGAAATCCTTGGGAAATAACACGTATAAAGTAATAAAGCTTATTATTTGCAATAAGTCTTTACCCAGAAACCGGGGCAATTTAGCAAAAACCAGGAAAAAAGCGTAAAAAATGAGTATACATATACTAAAATTAAACGCAAAAACCTGAGATACCTTTGACAAAGCCCAGAGAAACTTATCAGTCGGGTAAAGCCCTGTGTTTTCCTGGTAAAAATACTTAAAAAGATGTGAATTTACAAATTCGTTCATCATTGACAGGTAAGATACCAGATCACCTGTTTCTAATCCCCTGATAAAAAGGATTGCCCAGGAAACAGCAGGGATAAAAGCAAATGATAAAAGAAATATAAGCAGGTTTCTCCTGCTTAATGGCTTAAAATAAAGCGCAATCAAAAATAAAACACCGCAAAACAGGATAAAATCCATTTTTGTTGCCGCTGAAATTCCCATAAAAAACGCTGCTGAGATTAAAAACAAAGGTTTTGACTTTTCTATGTAAATTAAACAGAGCAGGACTGAGGTTAAAAATGCGCTCAGGGCATATATTGCAGCATATGAATAGGGGAAAATATAGTTTGTAATGTGGTAATAGAATATACACACTGTCATTACCAGGAAACAGACCAGCCAGCTGGTTTTTATAGAGGTTACTTTGCGCGAGATCCGGTAGAGAACCCCAATTATCAACAGGGAATTGGCGATTCCCGCAAAGTAAAGTGTACTCAGGTGTGTGCCGAATATTTTATACAGAAGAGCGTTTATCTGATAGGACAGAGGCCCATACAGCGTGAAAATGTCCTTAAACAGGACTTCACCTTCCAGGATTTGCCAGGGGATATAAGTTTCCCTGCCGCAGTCAACCAGGACATTTCCCACACGTCCGAAAAAAGCGTATGCTAAAAGCCCAAAAATTACTACGAGCGTGGAAAAATAAAAGATTTCCCTGAAATATGTGATTTTTTCCCGCAAACCAGCTCCTAAAAAGTTTGTTTCAGTTTTTATAATTATATATCATCCATAAGTCTTTTTTGCTTTATCTTTTAAATTAAACACTAATAAAATATGAAAATTTTTGATATTTAACTCCAGTCGCGAATTAGCCAAAAGCCCGGATATGACTGAACAAAATTTGTTTGCGAAGCGTAAAGTGATCCCGCTTTGTTCGCGAAGCAGGCGGCGCTGTCCGCATTTTAGCAGCGAAGCAGGCGGCGCTGTCCGCATTTTAGCAGCGAAGCAGGCGGCGCTGTCCGCATTTTAG
>JANQEB010000205.1 GCA_028278605.1 Candidatus Gastranaerophilales bacterium | reverse complement strand
GTACACCATAGTAAAAAAGAAGTATTAATATATGATTATATTGATTCACAGGTTCCAATGCTTGCAAGAATGTACGAGCGTAGATTGAAAGGTTATAAACTCATAGGGTATGAGATAAAGAGATAAATTTTAATATAATAAATTCATAAGTAAAAGGGAGCTAAAAATGTCAAAATCTAAAAAAGTAATGGAATGGCCAGAGATTGAAAAATCTTTAAACGGTCTTGAAAAATATGAATTAATCAGCTTTATAAAGGATTTATACGGCAAGTCTACTGATACTGAAATGATTATAGAGGCAACGTTTACTAAAAATAACAGAAGAATATTGGAAAATTATCGTAAAAAAATTATAAAAGCCTTTATGACAGGATTAGAACCTCCTGAGTTACCAAAAATAAAAGACGGGATGAATGCTATAAAAGACTATAAAATAGCCACCAAAGATTTAGAGGGGGTTATAGATTTAAGTATAACTTATTGTGAGCAAGCAATTGACTATTCTAATGAATATTGTTATTGCGAAGAAGATATTGAAGACAGTGTTGATCATGTTATACAAGAAGTAAAACAGATTATTTTAAAGGATAAAACAAATACATATTTCGAATTATTTAAAGGCGACTTGCAAAAGCTTTACAAGCTGGCAGACAAGGCTGAAGATTATATGTTTGAGGAGTTTATAAGTATTGCATTAGAAGAAATGGGACTGAAAAAAATTAATGATTGATAAATTAATTCAAAGCTCAAACTTGATGACACTTTAGCTCAATTTAAGTGACTCTTTATACCAATTTTGAATTTTGGGAAGCTGGCATAACTCTACAACCTGTGCGGGATTGAGGCTGTTTTTTTAGTTTGAGACAAATTGGAAAAAACGGAAAAAAATTGGAAAGGAATTGGAAACGAGAATTTTTTCGCAAACCGCCTCTATCCCTTAACACGTCTATAATAGAGGCTGATTTTTAAAAAAATATTTTTTTCCAATTCCTGTGAGTAATATAGAAACAGAGGGAACAAACTTCCCCTTATAGTCAATCTGGGGAAGTAATTTTTAAAATTATCATGGAGTTTGCAACAAAAATTTCCCCTGAGTATTGTTTCAGAACCTACATAAAGTAGGGAACAACACTTTAATTCTGTGACAGGCAAGCTATAATGCCAGATGAGTTATTTAAAATCCTTATGAGGCACTGATAATGAGCAATCATGATATCTGGATTGATATAAAAACAATAGCAGAAATAAAGGAAATAACTCCAAGGGCATTGAGGCTTGCTTTAAAAAGGGGCAAATATACTTTCAGGGAAATTAAAAATCAAAAGAAAAAAAAGTTTTGAAATCCTTCTGTCATCACTTGAACCCCGGGTGCAGGATACATACCTGAATACCTACTACAGGGAAATAGTTGAAACAGTTAATCACGAACTTCTCTTACCAATTGAAAAACCCGTGCAAGAAAGGCGTGTCAAAAAAGGGTACTGGCCGGGTAAAATTCTCCAGGTTCGGGGCGAGCTGGCAGCTTCCATTACCAGCCATTATGACCAAGATTCAGCTGTTGTCGGCACTAATAAAGTTTATGCGGCTATTCACCAGTTTGGAGGCCCGGCTGGCAAGAATAAAAGTGTTGATATTCCGCAGAGACCTTATTTAATGCTTGGAGACAGGGAAAATGCTAAAATCTTAAATGGCATTAAAAATTATCTTCAGGATTAAAAAAATAGACCACAGGTACTTTAAAACAAAGGAAAGCCTTGAGGAAATCCATAAGGTCAAAATAGAAAACGGCAAGGTTATAAGGGATTTTAAAGAATAATTTTAATTCTACATACCTATTTGCTTAAAAATAGTGGAGGGCAAGAATATGGAATCATCAAGCTTTTTTCCTTTTTTCTCATTTATTGATATTAAAGCAGAAGAAATCCTTGCCAGAGTATAAATATTAATTATTTTCTCACCTTTTAGTATTTTAAACGGATAAGCATTATCAGAGTAATCCATTTCTTCCGCTAAATCCTTATAATCAGCTTTTAATTTGTGCAGAAGGGTATTTAATTG
>JANQEB010000172.1 GCA_028278605.1 Candidatus Gastranaerophilales bacterium | reverse complement strand
TAAAGGGCTTCGCCCTTTACGAATCCTGATAGATTTTTGAAAAATTTTTAAAATTATACTAAGCTATAATTGTTTTTTAGCTAACCCGTCATTGGGGTTTATTAAGGTTTAAAATGATTATTTCCGGCGGAACAAGGAACCTGGCAGGAATAATAGTTGTACCTAACCCGCTGCTTATAAGAATATGGCGGTTACTTTGAACAACGTGTCCTTTTAAAAACCTCCTGCCAAAACGTGAAGGCGTTATTAGCCTCACTAAAAACGGGATATAAACCTGACCTCCATGCGTATGCCCGGCTAAAGTTATGCTTACCCTTTGAGGAACTTCCCCAAAGACATCAGGATTATGTGTAAGTAATATTACAGGGCTTTTTGGATCTTCAACCTGGTTTAAAGTTTTTGCTAAATCAGGATATCCTGTGGTTAAATCTTCTATCCCTGCTATCCAGAAAGACTTTCCGTTAACAGTAACCTTTTCTGCTTTATTTTCAAGAAGTTTTACCCCGTTTTTCCTGATATAATACCTTATTTTATGACGGACCTGCCAGCTTTCATGGTTTCCTAAAACAGCATAAACACCGTATTTTGAGGTAAAATTCCCGAGGTCAGCCAGGTAAGGAAGATATTGTTCATTTTTTGATGAAAGATTAATATAATCTCCAAGCAAAACAACAATATCCGGTCCTTGAGCATTGGTTTTTTCAATTATCCTGGCCAGGTTTTTCCTGTCCATATAACCTGATCCGATATGAAAATCAGTTAAAACAGCAATTTTAAGGTTTTCATGCTCTTTGTGCCAGTTAGGAATATTAATAGACACCTTTCTGACAAGCAACATTCCCGGTTCAACCCAAAAAGACCAGACCACTACCAGGATAAAACTTATTATAAGTAATACAACACTGAAACTTTTTACGTTTTTTTTCAAATTTATTCGATCCACCTGAAACTCTTTACTGACTCCTGATTATAAAGGTCTCCATTAATCTGTACCGCAAATCTTCTAAATTTCCGGTCATTTGCCAGCTCAAGCCCCGGAATTTTACTAAGTCCTGGAATAAGTTCAATCACTCCTTTTCTTCCGGGGGTAGCAGGCAAGAAACCCAGGCCCGGCATATAATCTATAAATTGGTTTATGGAAATACTTCCTACAGGGCCTAATAAGCCGCTAACTTTTTTGGATAACCTTCCAAGGACTTGCACATCAGCGTTGTTGGTCAACATATCCAGCTTGCCGGAGATATATAAGCTCAAAAATTTCCCCGAAGAAGTTATATCATCAGTATAAAGAATACCGTCTTTAACATAAATTTTTCCTCTAAGAGTTTCAAAGTGGCCTGTTTTTTTTGGGGCAACAAGGTCAATGATGTTATTAAGGTTAAGTCCGCCCAGTCCGCTCTGGGCAACATTAACCGCTCTTAGGAAATACTCAAGGGAACCAAGTCTTACAAAGCGTCCTTTTGTCGCCTGAAATTCAGCGTAGCCATTGGAATTAGCTATTAATTCCTCATAATTTTTACCCCTTGTTGAAAATTTAAGGCTTCCGTCCAGAGTGCCGTACAGTTCGTTTGGAATAGTTAAAAGAGTGGTCGCAAGAGCATTAGCCTGCATTTGCAGTACATCAAAATTAGCAGAAACTTCGTTGGTATTAAAATTTAAAAATATATTACCTGTCCCCTTGCCCCCGGCTGCAAGCAATTCCAGCTTTGAAACAGTTAACAGCCAGTCAGGAGTGAAGTTAAATGTTGCCTTTACGTCTGAAGTTATTAAGTCCCTTATAATAAGCTCATCTGCAACCAGTGAACCACCTGTGATAACAAACGGAGGAAGTTCCGATGAGTTCCGGACGTAATTCCCGGTGAAAGTCCGGATTAGTTCATCTGCGTTGAAAAGACCGGAATCAATTCGTAAATTCTTTATTAATACCGGTGTTTCAAACTTTGAGTCTATTAAAGCAGCTACGTTCATTTTTGATTCACCGATATTTAGTCCTGAAATATAGAGGTTAATTGCTTTTTTCTCAAATATTAAGCTTATAGACTCAATTTTAGTATTGTAATCAGGAATTATAATATCCTGGAACGTTGTGCTTCCTTGAACTTCCGGGCTTGCAATATAGCCGTTTAAAGTCAGGTTGGTCTTAAAATCCCCCCTGGAAAAGAAATTTTGGCAGCCATTATCGAGCAGGCAGCCTATTGAGGGGTTAAAAAGTTTTGTACTGATTGAATTTTCATCATTTGTTTTAATTATAAAATCCCTGAATAAAGGATTTTTAGACTTGATTTTGTCTATCTCCCCTTGAATGTTGATTAGGTTGATAAAACCTTCATATTCTTTACTTCTATCATTGATATTAACCAGCTTTTCAGCGGAATCTGACATATCAATCCGCAGCCTGTCAACATTTAATTTGTCATTGCTGCCCTTTGCTTCCAGTGTAATCAGCCTTACTTTGTCCCTGGGTAAGCCTATGTCTGTTATGTAGTTGAGAAAACTCCCTTTTTCCAGTATCATCCTGCCAAAAACGCTCCAGTTTTTAATATCTCCTTTTATAGCAAGTGTAAAAGGAATTATACCCCCTGCCTGAACCGGAATATCAGAGTAAAACCTTAATTTATTAACATCATTAAAGTTAACATCAGTTTTCAGGCTAAAATCAAACTCTGCTTCCTGCTTATAGTTTTTAATAAAGGCGTTAATATTAAAAGTTGACTCTGAAAATACTCCTTTCAGGGAAGATATTTCTATATTATTCCCTGAAAACTCAGCTTTTCCTTCTTGAATAAGCACAAAAGTATCATATGGCTTGTAAACAGCAGAAATATTATCTGGTAAGACCTGTACCGCAATATTATCAGGCTCTGCTTTTACGGAAACTTTCATAGTCCCGTGGAATTCATCAAAATTAGATAAAAATTCCCTGATTTTATCCGGCAGCAGGGGAATTTCGCTAAAGTTTTTCGCCCTGGACAGGTCAAACTTATCTATTTGCAGCGCAAAATCAGGCACCAGGGGTTTTTCTTCTTCTATGTAAGCTTTTAAGTTCGATATAGTCCCGTTGATTTTAAAGTCGATTTCCTCTGAACTGCCTGCTACATCATAGGCATTGAGCTTATCCGGCGTAACTTCAAGTACACCACCCTGCATTGCTACCGGAATTCCTATCCGGATGTGGTTAAACGAAGCGTTCATTTTTTTAAACACCAGGTTTTTGAAGGGCTCCGCATTTAAATTACCCTCTAAATTAAGCTCAACAGCGCTCACTCCGCTAATTTGAGTATATTCCTCCAGGATTTTGTTTGCCTGCTCAAGAATTGATGAGTCTGTTAAGAAAATCCTGGCAGCATCCAGGTTTATTGAATCAGAAGATATTTTTAGCTGTGTATCAAGGGTTTTCCTGATAAAACCTGAAACTGTTACCGGGCTTCCTTTAACCTCAGCTGTTGCGCCTTTAAAAAATATGTCTTCCCGTTTGAATTCTACCGGCCCTTTTATATTCTCAAACCGGCCTCCAAATCCCTTATATAGAACAGATGCGCTGTTTACAATAAATTTTCCGTCAGATTCTATGTCTTTTGGGAATCCTTTGATTTTTATTTTTGTATCAGCCTTGCCTGCAACCTCTATTATGTCTTTAAGCGCACTTTTCGCGCCTATTAGCAGGGGACTGGTGTTTACCACTTCCAGGGCTTTATCCAGTTCAAGCTGCGGTAAGTGAATTACGGCGTCAGTATATCCGTATAAGTCTGTATAACCTGCGGGAAAGACCTTTTGCCCTTCCACATATCCTGTTATTTCGTCATAGTGTACTTTTTTATCAACAAACCTGATTTTACCGCGCAAATTACGGATTGGCCTTGAAAGGGCAGCATATTTTACTTCTATACTGTTTCCCTGTATATACCCGTTTAATTTAATATCCTTGAATTTACCGGCAATATTAAGGTTTGCCCTGCCCCTGCCCTTAAAGTTCATTTCCACAACCGGGCCAAGGCTTATTTTAAAAAAATCCCTGAGAGCAAATAAAACTCTGCGGGTTCTTGCAAAATCAACCTCACCGGAAGTTATATCAAGGTTCAGGGTTTTTTCCCTGAAAGGGTCTATCCTGCCTATTACGCTTATAAAATCATCTTTACCCGTAAAAATTTTATTTTTTACTACCATGGCAGGCCCAAGAAAATCAATTTTGCCGGAAGCCGCCGAGGTATTTTTAGAATCTCCAAACATGTATAAATTGTTGTAAAGCAATGCGCCAAAGATATTAGGCGCGCTGCTATAGCCTTTTATTACCATACTGCAGTTAAGGTCAGCTTTTATTTTATGCTTTAGAATGTTTTCAAAATGGTTTCGCTTCATTTTAAACACTTTTGGAAACAGGTGAGCAAGGATTTCAGCTTTTGTCTGCACTAAAACCAGTTTCAGCTCAATAAACCTGTCCCTTGACTTGTCTTTGTAATGCTTGATTTCACCGGAACTTTTCAGGTCAACATTTTTTGCTTTAAGCTCAAAATTATCAAAAAATATAAGGCTGTTATTATAATGGCCTTTGCCTTTTAAGTTGATTTTTCCTTTATGACTGGAAATAACCCCCTTTTTGACTGTTTTTACATTGATATCATTAAAAGTTGACTCAATGAAAAAATTATTTTTACCAATTATTTTTTCGCTGAATTCAAGGTCAAACTTAACATTTCCCTTTTTTGCAAGAGAGGTAAACTCCGCATCAGATAACGAATTAATATACGGGATAAGTACATCAGGCTCAAGATTTGTTATTTTGCCTTTCAGGCGCAGCTTTTCTTTTTTAAACACAGGCAGCGCGGAAGAAAAAGAAACGTCAAAAATAGCGTCGGGCCTGTCTTTAAACACAGCCCTTCCAAGCGCGTAAACCTCTATAAACCTGCCCGGTTTAAAGTTTTTGACCTTAACTTTCTTGCCTGTAAACACATACTCTTTTGCGGGCAAGACATACTTTTCAAGAAAATTTATGTTATACCCGTTGAGTATTATATCTGTATTTTTAAGTGAAACCTTATATTTTGGCTTTTCAGGAGTTGCTAAAATATCTTTTAAGTCAAATTCCCCGTTTTCCAGGCGTGTTATTTTTGCATCAAAAGTGTTTAAGCGTATTTTTTTTAGTATAACCCTGTTATCAAGCAGTGGAAGCAGTGCAACTTCTACGTAAGAGTCCCCGGCCTTGAGGAATTTACTTTCATCATGTTTTTTTATGTTAATACTATCAGCGCTTATTCTTGCCCGTAAGTCCCAAGTTAGCTTTATATCAAGCTTACCGAGGTCAAAAGGGTAAACTATTCTTCTGTTCAGAATTGACCTGATCTGGGTTTTGTATTTATCAAAGTCCACAACGCGGGGAATTACAAAATAATACCCCAAAACCGCTAAAACCAGCGGAAGAAGAATTCCTGTTAAAAGAAATATTTTTATGAATTTTAATTTATTATTCATAAATTTTTATAGTTATAACAACAATCATTATTAATTAAATTTGAAGTTAAGTATATCTTTTAGTATTCAAAAGTTTAGTCCACGCTCAGGTGAATTTTTTGCATTAAGTGCACTAATTATAATGTTACTATATAGTTGGATTTTACTCTATTATGTAAATTTACTTTTAACTCACCTGTTTCACAAATAAATGTTGCTCAATGGTTCTGGCTAACTAGCGATTCGTGTTAATTAGCATTCCAATGCTTTACGCAAAGTATCTGCCGAATATTTATCCGCTACAACCCAGCTTGTGATCTCATCTTCCGGCAAACCGGAAAAAACGCACAGCTTCTGCATTAATTTTTTAGAAACCGGCTCTTTACCAAGCACAACCTGGCTTAACCAGCCCTGGTTGTAGCCTATAACCCTGGAAAAAGGGTTTATGGTTAAATTATG
>JANQEB010000171.1 GCA_028278605.1 Candidatus Gastranaerophilales bacterium | reverse complement strand
CATAATTTAACCATAAACCCTTTTTCCAGGGTTATAGGCTACAACCAGGGCTGGTTAAGCCAGGTTGTGCTTGGTAAGGAGCCTGTTTCTAAAAAATTAATGCAGAAGTTGTGTGTTTTTTCCGGTTTGCCGGAAGATGAGATCACAAGCTGGGTTGTGGCGGATAAGTATTCGGCAGATACTCTGCGTACAGCAGTGGAGTGCTAAGTAACGCGAATCGCCGGTTATTTTCCGGATAGCTTCAGGCCCGGTTGTTTTGAAGTTTTTTTATTTCACCGGAAACCACGGCCGGGTTTACTGATAAAGAGTCTTTTCTTTCAAGGGCCTTCTTTAAATGCGTTAACTGATACCTGGGCTTGCCCATTTCAGCGTAAATTTTTGAAGCGCAATAGTGAATATCGCCGTTTTCAGGGTTTTGAGCAAGTCCTGTTTCTATAGAAGCAACAACAGTTGATGCTTTGTTATTTTTAACGGCGATATTTGTAATTGTCCTGTATGCATCAACGTCTTTCGGGTTAATTTCTATTGCTTTTGCAAAGTATTCAAGGGCCTGTTCAACCTCGCCATTCTCATAGTAAAGACAACCGATATTATAATAAGCCCAGCTATAATCAGGACTAATTTCAATAAGCTTCCGGTATTCTTCCAGCGCTTTATCTTGCTTACCTGCTTTTTTATACTCAAAAGCAAGGTTAAACCTTGCGTAGATATCATTCGGGTTAATATCAAGGGTTCTTTCGTAGTGTTCTCTTGCAAGGCCGCATTCTTCTTTTTTCGCGTAAAGACAGCCCAGGTTAAAGTGAGCATTGGAGTCTGAAGGGTTAAGCCCGATAGTTTTTTTGTATTCTTCAATTGCCGCTTCAATTTCACCCCTTTTATCAAGCACAAAAGCAAGGTTATAACTGAAATCAGCGTCTTCCGGTTCAAGGTCTACGGCTTTTTGAAAAAAGTTTTGGGCTTCATCCAGCTTATTTTGTTTTTCATAAATTATTCCGATATTAAAGTTGATTTCGGAATTATCCGGAAATATGTCTAACAATTTTTTATACCGGTCAAGCGCATCATCTAAAAAACCGTTATCAAGAAGGGTTTCAGCGTATAAGTTTTGCATCTCAACATTATCGGGATTTTGTTTTAGCTTGCTTTCAATCTCTTCAAGGCTAAGCTTTTGGCTTTCAGTCATATACATTTTTACATTAACTCAAATAAGATACACCTATTATACTATACCAAACCCCAAAAGCATTTAAACCGGAATCAAATAAAATTTAACACTAAAGAAGTATTAAAAACCCCTTAAAAATTTTGGTAGTGGTATAAAAATACGTGATTTGTCATTGCGAGCCCGGTACCCGCCATGGGCGGGGCGGGCGAAGGATCTCAAGATCTAAAACGATGAGATCCTTCGCTTCGCTCAGAATGACGAAATGAGTAAAAATTTTTTATTACCTACTTAGACTCAAGTGGACTGCGGGGCCTGTGCTGAGCGAAGCCGAAGTATCGTTTCACTCCTCACAATGAAAATGAATTACAAAAACGGAAACGATTTAGTTTTCGTTTTTTTATTCCTGCTTCGCAAATGACGTCACGTCAAAAAATACCACTACCAAAATTTTTTTACAGTTTTTATGTTGTTTGTTAAGAGCTGAACCTTGAATACATGTATTTATCAATATTTTGTAAAGATTTTTTAAAATTAATTTTTCTAATCAAATACTAATAATTTTTGCATATTGTGTAATTGAAAAGTAAACAAGTTATTTGTATTTAATAATTTTATAAATCAAATTACCATCAAGTTATAATGCTAACCAGAGAAGTAACGGGTCATTACATAAACCTTCCCGGCGCTAAAATAATTAGCGCTATCAAAGACCAATCCCCCAAGAAAAACCGATCAATTCCTAAAAAACAAATTAGTTTTGGTTCAGCAGGAAACTTTATTTCAAAGTCCGGTCTTCTTAAAAGAACGGGCTTTTTTATTAGAAGAGCTTTAGACAGGATTCTGGCAAAAGGAGTCGATCAAAACTTTGCCAATGCCATTAACTACGGCGGCAAAGCTTTAATTTCCCCTTTAATAATACTTGGGGCCTCTGCTTTTACTGATGAAAAAAAAGACTCTATAAAATACTCAATGCTAATGCAGCCACTTCAGGCAGGACTTGCTTTTGTATCCAGCCTGGGGTTAAGCCTGCTGGCCGGCAAAGCTCTTGATAAAGCGGCAACTAAAGGAACCCTGGGAAATTTTATTGACCCGACACTGGGGGCTTTCTTTAAAAACCCTGCCCATCTTAAACAGCTTAAAAGCATTACAACAACAGCGCTGACAGCTTTTGTAATTCCCGTTACCTCAGCAATATTGTTCTGGTCATTGCCTAAATTAATGAAAAAGATTGACAGGACTAAACCTTCTGAAATGGTCCATTCTGAATTGTACGCACAGAGGTTAAATGAGAAAACTATCTTCTGCCAGGGGCTAAAACCCGCCTTTGGCATGCTCACAAAAAAACAAAGTAAACCGGTAAATAGCTAAAAATGACAACAATAGCAGCAAATATCTTAAAAAGTGCGGTAAACGGTTTTAAAAACCATATAGTAAAACGCGCGAATAATAATAACTACGCAGCAAAAGCATTACTCATATCTTCCGTGGGCCTGAATTTATATTCCAACGTGGTTGACTATTACAAACTGGAAAACAGCAAAGAAATTGAAAAAGAAGAAAAAAAATACCTGCAAAGCTTCAGGATTGCTAATACATTATTATCTACTGCCGCACAAATAGCCGTGGGCCTTGCGATTATCAGCAATAAAGTCCAGGATAGGATAATCAGGGGAATTTCTTATTTCTATAAAGACTTTGAAAAAAAACTGACCGGCCCGGCAAGAAGTAATCTGCTAAAACTTACTTCTCTTATCGGGGCTATAGCAATCACAAAAAGAATTTTAGTCCCGTTAACTGCTACTCCTTTAGCTTCCTGGTTTAATAAAAAAATGAACGGGGATAAACATGAAAAATTTTCCCGTCCGGCAGGTTTAAAAGAAAATATATTTGAAAAATTCGGCCCGGGTTTTTCCGGTAACGAGAATAGTGGTAAACTGAACTTAAAATCCGGTTTCAAAACTGAAAAAGAAAACATATTTAAAAAATTTGAACGGAAAAATGCATAAATAATTTAGTGTAAGCAATTTTGAGGATGTCCTGGCCTATGAACGGAAAAAAAAATATTTTAATCGTGGAAGACGAAGAAGATATTCTTAAACTAATTGAGATCCACCTTATTAAGGAAGGGTTTGAAGTAACAGGCGCTCAAAGCGGTGAGCAGGCTATAAAAGTTATTAAGGACAATGTTTTTGACCTTATCATACTTGACCTTATGCTGCCCGGCATAGACGGAATAGAAGTATGTAAACGTATTAAAGACGATGCTGCCACAAAAGAGCTTCCCATTATTATGCTCACAGCAAAAGGCGAGGAAAATGATATTATAAAAGGCCTTGAATCCGGGGCTGATGACTATATAACCAAGCCTTTCAGCCCAAAAGTATTGATAGCAAGGGTTAAAACCGTGCTGAGAAGACAGGAAAATACTCCTTACAATAAAGATTTAGTAATAAACCTGGGTAAAATCTATATCCATCCGGCAAAGCATGAAGTTTTGCTGAATAACAGGCCATTAAAGCTTACCTCGGCGGAATTCAAGGTTTTGCACCTGCTGGCCTCAAAACCGGGATGGGTATTGACCAGATATAACATTATAGACGAGATAAGGGGCGAAGATTATGCGGTAACAGACCGTTCCGTTGATGTTTTAATGGTAGGTTTAAGAAAAAAACTCGGTGATTTCGGCTCTTATGTTGAAACTGTAAGAGGAGTCGGCTACAGGTTTCAGGCGTAATTTTTCGATTTTTGATAAAGATTTTATTAATTATTTTAAATTAAAAAATATTACAAAAAACTATTAAAATTACACTCATGGCTAATTGATTTTAATTCTTCCGACTAATGGTCAAAATATATTTTCCGGGTATTATTATAAACATCGCTTTAACTTTTGTGTTTATTTAAGAAAAAAGTTGAGATAGGTAAGGCTTTAGTTTTTCTACACAATGATTCTAAATTTAGTGTAATTTTTAATAAATTTTAGAATCTTCAAAAGAAGTATTTTGTTATCAAACAAAATCTGCCTCATGATCTCTTCTTCCCCGTTTTCAACGGGGTTTTTTATTTGGTTAATGATCACAATTAATGACGTTGTTCATCAGTTCAATATTACCACTACTACCTGCTTTACTACTGATTAAGAAACTCAAACTTAAACTTGTTTTCCTTATAAGTATCAGGAAGCTTCTCTTCCTGCTTTAGTTTGTGAAAAATTATAACCTTTCTTCTCTTTAACTTTAGCTTTTTTAACTGTTCTTCTTTTTTAAGAGCCTCTTTATCAACAGGTTCAGGAGGCTTCTTTATCTCAAAATCAAAATCATAACCGTAAACAAGCTTTAAGCCCGGCCTGTAAAACTCGATTTTCATCATGTATATCCCCGGAACCCATGTTTGATCTTCTTTAGGCTTTTTAAATGACACCACCTGCTCTATTTTATTTGATTTTATCCTGAATTGGCTGTCTAAAACCAGTTTCTGTTCAGGATTTATTAAGTTTATTTTTATAAGGTCATTTGGGATAAAATGAAACCCCCTGACCCAGAAAAACAGCTCAGGAGTGTCATTCATAATTTCAATATCTTCGTATTTACCTTCCTTTATACTAAATAGGGATGGTTCTTCCTGTGAAACCCCGATGTTTGGGATAATTACCTCCCTGTATTTCAGGGTTTCCTTTACACTGGCCGACCAGAACGGTTTATATTGTTTTAATTTTTCTTTATTGGCCAATTCCAGCCCTGAAAACGGGTCAAAATAGCTTTTATCGTATATAACCGCAAAGTGAAGACAGGGAAAATTTGTGTTTCCGGACAGGCCCATCCGGGCTATCTTTTTGCCTTTACCCGCAAAATCACCGGGCTTAACCCTTATGCTGCCTTTTTTAAGATGGAAGTAAGCTGTTTTCCAGCCGTTATTATGTTCAATTACAACGGCGTTTCCGTAAAAAGGAGGTTCCTCAGAGGCATTTTCAGGCCCGAGCGGGTAATTATCAGGAACATCATTTCTCACAAAGACAACCTCCCCATCCTGCGCTGAAATAACCGGAATGCCGTTTTTTAAGTCCGAAACTGTTTTTACGGCAATGTCTACTCCTTTATTATTTTTATAAGTAATTTTTCCGCCTTTATAATCTTGAATACTTCCGTTATCAGGATAGTTAACAATCCAGCAGTTTTCTTCATAATTGCATAGAACCGGAAATCCAAGCTCAATAGGAGGATCTGACTTGCCCGGAGCGAAGAATTCCACGGCAAAACAGGCATTTGTACTGACAGTAAACAGAATTATAAGACCGGCAAAGATTTTTAGAACTGACATTAAGGCCTATTCCATCTCATTTGTAAAATAAATTTATACCATGGCCCGGTTAATCTCGATGGCCCTTTTGACCATCTCTTCTGAAGGCCCGCCAGTTATATTTCTCTTATTTACGCATTCTTCAAGCGAAATTGCCTGGAAAACATCCTCTTCAATAAGAGGTGAGACTTCCCTGTACTCTTTAAGAGTCATATCTTCAAGCCCTATGTTTCTTTTGATGCAGGAAAATACTACTTTCCCTACGATTTCGTGTGCATCCCTGAATGCAACTCCTTTTTTCACCAGGTAGTCAGCTAAATCAGTAGCATTAGTGAACCCGCCTTTAGCCCCGTTGTGCATTTTATCCTTATTAACCTTAATTGTCCTTATCATATCAGTAAATACAGGCAGGCACATCTTTACATTATCGATAGCATCAAACACCGGCTCTTTATCTTCCTGCATGTCCTTGTTATAAGCTAAAGGCAAGGATTTCATCGTTGTAAGGAGCGCCATAAGGCTTCCGTAAATCCTGCCTGTTTTACCCCTTACAAGCTCTGCTATGTCAGGGTTTTTCTTTTGGGGCATGATGCTGCTTCCTGTGCTGAAAGCATCATCCAGCTCAACAAACCGGAATTCATCTGAGCACCAGAAGATTATCTCCTCAGAAAACCTGCTTAAATGCATTGCAAGTATTGAAAGATTCCCAAGAAACTCAATACAAAAGTCCCTGTCAGAAACAGCATCAAGGCTGTTAAGGGAAACCTCCTCAAAACCAAGTTCTTTAGCGACAAAATCCCTGTCAAGAGGATATGTTGTGGCTGCAAGGGCTCCTGAACCCAGAGGAAGCACATTTACACGTTTAAACGTGTCGCTTAACCTTTCTTTATCACGCTTGAACATTTCAACATAAGCCATTAAGTGGTGCGCAAAAGTTATGGGCTGGGCTTTTTGCAGGTGGGTATAGCTCGGCATAATTGTTTGTGTATTTTCTTTTGCAAGTTCAAGAAGTACTATTTGCAGGTTTTTTATAAGTTTTCGGATATTAAGAATCTCTTCTTTTAAATACATCCTCATATCAAGGGCTACCTGGTCGTTTCTGCTCCTGCCCGTATGGAGTTTTTTCCCAGTATCACCAATACGACCGATCAAAATCTGCTCTATATTCATATGAATATCTTCAGCAGCAACGTCAAATTCTATTTTGCCCTGCTCAATATCATCGAGTATTTCAAAAAGCGTCTTTTGGATAAGCAAAGAGTCTTCTTCCGGGATGATCCCCTGCTTTGAAAGCATCTTTACATGGGCTATACTGCCCAGAATATCCTGTTTATAAAGCCTCCGGTCAAAATAAATAGAGGAGTTAAAGTCATCAGTAAGCGTGTCTGTTGATTTTTGAAACCTTCCGCTCCAGAGTTTCATAGCTGTATCTCCTTTTAAAACTTGCTTATATTTCTTTGTACTATAAAAATAGCTTCTTCAGCGTAAAAATTAGGCATGGACCTGTGAATAAAGTCGTTTTTAACCTTTGCTTTGTTCATATAGATTTCTTCTAAAATATTAATTTGCCTTGCCCTGCAAAATTCTTTAAAATCCCTTATTGTTAAAAGGTGAATATTAGGTGTATTGTACCATTCAAACGGTAAGATGTTTGATTTAGGCATTTTACCGTTGAAAAACAGGTAAAATCTCACTCTCCAGTAACCAAAGTTGGGAAAACTTATCACAACTTTATTACCAACCCTTAACATCTCATGAATTGCGTAATCAGGTTTATGAACGCATTGAAGGGTCTGGTTAAGCACCACATAATCGAATGATTTGTCCTGGTAATCTTTTAGCCCCTCGTCAATGTCTCCTTGAAAGACTGATAAGCCTTTTTCAATACACTTGATAACATTGTCCTCGTTAATTTCCACGCCTCTGCAACATGCGTTTTTCCTGTCCCTTAAAAGTTTTAACAGTTCCCCGGAACCGCAACCCAGGTCAAGAACTTTGGCTTCGGGTTCAATATGATCGCAAATTATTTCGTAGTTCACATGAAGACCCATTGAGGTTTCGTAGTGCCTGTTTACTTTTTTATGTTCTCTTGTCAGATTTGTAGTCATTTTTTACCAGCCTGAGCTTAAAACCAATAAAAATATCAATGTAAAATTTTATTTTACCTTACTATAGTGATTTTAAAAAGTAATTAAGCTATAAATTCTGGTAGTGATCAATTAATGACTGATAAAAATTTTTCCTTATCATCATTGCGAGGCATAAAACCTTGTATTTATGAGGCGAATCAACTTCCGAAGCAATCTTTTTACCTACTATGCCGTTATTAAGATTGCTTGTATGTTGAAAAGTAAAATATTATTGATTTATTAAATTTGTTTGATGGGTAAAGATCGTGCTAGTGCTCTGTTAAATTAATTTTGTCCGTCATCCTGAGCCCACCCCACCCATGGTGGGGGGTGGCCGAAGGATCTCAGGTAATGAGATTCTTCGCCCGCCCCGCCTA
>JANQEB010000033.1 GCA_028278605.1 Candidatus Gastranaerophilales bacterium | reverse complement strand
CGCCATGGGCGGGGCGGGCGAAGCAATCCATCACCAAGTAGACTCAAGTGGATTGCTTCGTCGTTTCACTCCTCGCAATGACGCCACGTCAAAAAATACCACTGCCAAATTTCTTAATGCGTATAATCTAAAAATTTAAATATAGTAAAAAATTATTATAATAAGTAGTATTATTTAAATAGATAAATATATCCAAATCTTAACTTTTTTAAAAAAGTCATGACAAATTCGATATCAGCTAAAAAAATTAAAACTTTACTACAAAAACCCTCTGTATAATGTTACACGCTGTTCCCTTAAAATCAGACTGATTAAAGTTTTTATATGCTTAAACCGATAATTTAAAATAGAAACTGATTAAAAAGCCGGATTGAAGTTGAACACAAGAGCTTAGAAACACAGAGGAAAACCCGAGGGGTCAGGCTAAAATGCGCTCTAAAAAGAACAAGAAAAAACTAATAATTGCTATTTTCCTTGGAGTAATAGCAACTTTTAGTCTTTTTAGTTCCATGAGCGGCCAAAAATCAGCAATAAGCCAGCAGCAGGCTATGATTAACAAGCTTACCAAAGAACTAAAATCAAAAGGTAATGATATTCCCCTGGCTGAACCTAAAGAAGAAAAGCTTAAAGCCCTGGTGGCTGCCATGGATATAAATGTGGGAGATATTTTTGTTCTTGAAGCGCTTGAGGTAAAAGAATTTAGCCCGGACGAACTTTCTAAAGACGTTGAATACTATAAAACCAAGGCAATGATAGTCGGTAAAAAAGCCGGTAAAAACATAACCAAAGGAGGTTTTATTACCGCAGCCGAAATCCGGGAAAATGACCCTACAGCAATAAATATACCTGATGATATGCGGGCAATTACAATTCCCGTAGAAAAATTCAGAGGTCTTGCCTCTCATATTAAGGCAGGTTCCAGGGTCGATATACTTAAAGTTTCCAATCCCCCTGAATTTATAGCCCAAAACATCAAGATAATTTCTTTTGAAACTAATACCCCCCAGGTAACCAGGCGCAGTGTAAGAGATACCGGGGCTTCCCAGGCAGACCTGGTAACGGCAAAAACAGCAAGCGCAATAACTTTTTTAGTATCAATAGATATTGTTTCCACCCTTATTGATGCCATGCTCGAGGGACAGTTGCAGGTTATTACAAGAAATAACAATGACGAAAAAATAGTTGTTACCGAAGCAGAACTGCCCGCGCCTCCCTCCTCAAACGAAATTGCATCCCTTCCTGAACCTGAAGAGGATCTTCCTGAACCGCAAATGCCTGCTCCTGAGCCTCAAACAATAGAAATTATCAAGGCAAGCAACGTAACAACCATGGAAGTCCGGCCGCAAGAATATCAATTAAATCAAAAAGACGGTAATGACCCGCTCTCTGATGAAAAACTCAGAGAGCTACTGGATATGGTTAACCAGGGAGAATGATTTGTGAAGAAAGCTAAAAAAATATCATCAAGCCATAACTGTTTTTTGCCTAATCGGCGATTCGGGTTAATAAGTATTCTTTCATTACTGGTTTTTATATTTACCCTGTTTTCTTTTACAGGCGCTTTTGGGCAGCCGCAAATCAGAGAGCTGGAATCTGATTTTCTTGACATTGAAAACACCATAGTTGACCCTGATAACGATATTATCTATACATCAGACAAAATTCGAAACTATAACCCGCAAAATTACCGGAACCAGGATGAGCTTATTACAACACCTGTTTTAAAAGGGGGAATTTCCGAGTTAAGGGCTGTCGTGGGAAAATCACAGATAATAAGATTTGATGAACCGGTAAGAAGAATGTCTATAACAAAACCTGAGCTGGTTGATATGGTCTTTCTTTCACCAAAAGAAATCATCATGAACGGAAAAACAGGCGGGGAAACAACTGTTATTATCTGGGGAGAAGACAATGAGCCGGTATTTTTTAATTTGTTTGTTGAAAATAATAACCTGAATTTTATAAAAGAAGTTAAAAAAATTGCCCCAAATGAAGACATAGAAATTGACTTTATTGACACAGGAACAGACTCCGGCCTGAAAGTAGTCCTTAAAGGTACAATTTCCTCTTCTATTATTGGCGGGAAAATAGCTCAAATGGCTGCAGCATATGGTTACTCAATAATTGACCTTACTGAAACTCTCCAGCCGCAAGTATTGCTGGAAGTTAAAATCGTAGAGTTAAATAAGACAAAAGGAAAAAGCAGGGGGTATGAGTTTAAAAAAGGTTTGTTTGACTATATAACCGAAGCAGAAAAGCTGTCCGGCTACGATTTTACCACGGATGCAGGCGATGAACCATGGCTTATAGATAAAGCTATCGAGGCATTGGTAGACAGCGGCGATTACGGAAGCGAGTTTTTGGGTAAATTATCAGGCCTTACCTTTGCTGACGGGGCTTTGCAAAACTGGAACGTTTTTCCTGACCTGAACCTTGCAATGCAGCTGAATGCAGCTGAATCAGAAGGCCTGGTAAAAACACTGTCTGAACCCAGGGTTATGGTGGTTAACGGGGAAGCCGCGAATTTCACATCAGGAAGCGAGGTCCCTGTTCCCACCGGTGTTGATGAACTGGGAAACCAGCAGTATGATTACACTAACGTTGGGACTACCATAAATATAACTCCCACTATTCTGGAAGAAACGGAAAGAATCCTGCTTACCATATCAGCTAACATAAGTGAAATAGATAGTGCCATAAGCACAACAGCAGGTCCGGGGTTCAACACCAGAAGCGGAAATACAACAGTAGAAATAGCAAATAACCATACAACTGTAATAACAGGGCTGGTACGTAAAAGTGAGACAAAAACAACCGATAAGTTCCCGTTTCTTTCCAATATACCTATAATCGGAAAGTTGTTTAATACGGAAACAGCCTCTTCAGATGATACAGAACTTATGATTTTTGTTACCGCTTCAATAATTAAACCTGATATGGCAAGAGGAGGCTTATAGACAATGAGCCAGCTGCAAATGGTAGTAATTGACGCGGATGAATCTTCAAGAAGCAACGTTATCAGGCTTATTGAAGAAATCGGCTTTGTTGAATTAATCGGTGATTTCGAAAATATGCTCACCGCTTATGACGTTATAATGCAGGCAAGACCGCCCCTGGTCTTCTTTGACCTTACCGAAAACATTGATCTTGCCCTTGATACCATAGAAAAAATCACATCAATTCATAAAAATATTTTTATTATAGCTGCTTCTGAAAGTGTTGAAGCTGATCTTGTGATTCAATCCATGAGGTGCGGGGCAAGGGAATTCCTGGTAAAACCTGTTGCTAAAGATGATATGCAAAGGGCTTTAAAAAAAGCCAGAAACGCCATGAGGCAGGACCAGGATACATCGGAAGGAAAAATTTTTTCCGTTTTTAGTAATAAAGGAGGTATCGGAAAGACAACCCTGGCTACAAACCTTGCTCTGCAACTAACAGAGCTTACAGGAGAAAAGGTTTGCCTCATAGATCTCAACCTTCAGATGGGAGATATAGCTACTTTCCTTGATATAAACCCATCTTTTGATATTGCTTATGTTATAACCCATTTAAGCAGGCTTGATGAATCTTTTTTACATAGTTCACTGGAAAAATACAAAGATAAAGACCTGTTTATTCTTGCAGACCCCCCGGATATTGAACAGGCGGAAGAAATTTCTTCTGATGATATAAGCACTCTTTTAACTTTCTTAAAATCAATGTTTGGCTACATAATTATTGATACAAGCAGTAGCTTTGACGTAAAAACCCTTACCTGTCTTGATGTATCAGATTATATTTTCCTTGTTTTAATGGTGAATTTACCTTCTATAAGGAATTGCCAGAAATGCCTGAGTCTTTTTAAACGCCTTGAGTATGACGAGGACAAAATCAGGCTCATAGTAAACAGGTATGTGGAAGATGATGAAATTACAACCGAAGACGTTGAAGAGGCCTTGACTCACGAAATATACTGGAAAATTCCAAACAGCTATTTTGCTGTTATGTCTTCAATAAACAAAGGTATCCCTATTTCAGAGCTGGATACAGATTCAGACATCAGCAGGAACTTTATCAGGCTCGCGGAAAAACTAAGCGGTATATCAAGTAACCTGGCAGGTGAAGAAGAAGATGATGAAGGATTTTTATCAAAGCTTGATTTAGAGCCGGTCCTCGAAAAATTGAGGGAAATGAACCTTCCGATTGTAAACAAATTTTTAAACCAGCAGGAACAGTAATTTTTATAAAATTATAAGGAGAAAATTCTGATGTCTCTAAGAAACAGACTTTCCAGACCGGAGCAACCAGGGAATTCACCAGCCCCGGGAGCCCAGGTTAAAAAACCGCCATCGGAGCCAAATAAATTTACAGACATGAAAGAAAAAATTCACCATGCTTTCATTGAAAAAATTAATTCAATGGACACCTGGGAAACTTACTCCCCCCAGGAGCAGGATGAGTTTTTAAAATCTTTTATTGAAAGGCAAATTGCTTCTGAGTATAAAGGAATTCCCCTGACTATTCAGGAAAAAGATAAAATTATCGCTGATATCAGGCAGGAAGTTAAAGGGTTTGGCCCGCTTGACCCGTTTTTAAAAGACCCGAATATTTCTGAAATTATGGTAAACGGGTACAACAATATCTATGTTGAAATGAACGGTAAACTCAGGAGAGTTCAGTCAGGTTTCAGGGATAACAGGCACCTTTCAAATATAATTGAGCGTATAGTATCAAAAGTCGGAAGAAGAATCGATGAAACTTCCCCCATGGTTGATGCCAGACTGCCTGACGGTTCAAGGGTAAATGCGATTATTCCGCCGCTTGCGATTGACGGGCCTTCTCTTACCGTCAGAAAATTTAAATCTGATGCTGCTACTATGCAAAACCTTCTTTTCTGGGGTTCAATGACTGTCGCAATGGCGGAAACCCTGAAAGCAGCAGTCGGGGCCAGGCTGAATATAGTAATATCAGGAGGTACGGGTTCCGGTAAAACAACTTTATTAAACAGTTTATCAGCGTTTATCCCGGAAGATGAGAGAATAGTAACAATAGAAGATTCAGCAGAATTGTCCCTCCAGCAGGAGCATGTGGTCAGGCTGGAAACAAGACCTCCAAGTATCGAAGGGACCGGTGAAATTACATCAAGAGACCTTGTTAAAAACTCCCTGAGGATGAGACCGGACAGGGTTATCATCGGGGAATGCCGTGGAGCGGAAGCTCTTGATATGTTACAGGCTATGAACACCGGTCATGACGGGTCTTTAACTACAGTTCACTCAAATACTCCTCGTGATGCCTGCAGCAGGCTGGAAACACTGGTTATGTTCGCCGGGGTTGATCTTCCCGAAAGGACAATCAGGCAACAAATCGCTTCAGCGGTCCATCTTGTAGTCCAGGCAAGCAGGCTCAACGACGGAAGCCGGCGGGTTACTTACATTACTGAAATCCTTGGAATGGAAGAGCACACAATTACAATGCAGGATATCTTCAAATGGGAACAATACGGCACCGAAGAAGACGGAAGGGTTATCGGGTGCCATGTTTCAACCGGTGTACGCCCAAATTTCTACGATAAATGCAAGGCAAAAGGCATTAAGCTTACTACAGACATTTTTGATATTAACGCCCCGGTAGTTTATATGTGTAAAAACCCGCCTAATATAAAATCTTCCGAAAGAAAACCCCATTCTAATACAGGCGTAATGCAAAGAGAAAAAAAAGAAGGAGAAGCAATCGATTCCTTCCTCAAAAAAAGGCAACAAATGGGTAAAAGGTAAAGATAAATGAGTTTATGGCTGATAAAAACCTGGATTAAATTAATATGTTTGACTTTTTAATAGCTTTAATTACAGTCGGATGTATTTTGGGAGCTGTTTATCTTCTCTTTTTTGATGAAGATAAAGATACTTCAATTCAAAAACGTCTGTCTCAAGTTAAAGACGGAATAGGTGAAGAATCTTCCGGCCCGGAAGCAGATAACTCGGCTAATAAAATTTATGAAGCTCTTTCAAAAAGAGAAAAAGCTAAAAAGTTAAACGTTCTTGACATGCTCAAAGACCAGTCAGAATATCGAATACCTATTTTAGGCTTTATCCTTTCAAGGTTTAAGTTCACTCAAATAGTAAAAGACCTTATGAAAAAGGCTGATGTAAAAATGCCTGTTGACCTCTTTTTTATGATTATTAATTTCTGTGTCCTGCCATTTGTAGCTATAGCGCTATTAAAAAATAATATTTTTATACTGTTAACGGGAATATTTGCGGGAGCTATTCCTTTTGCGGTGCTTCATATGAAGTTTAAAAAAAGGTTAAAAGAATTTGGCCAGTACTTTCCCGATTCACTTGGAGTTATTTCAAATTCGCTAAGGGCCGGTCATTCTCTTCTTTCATCATTTCAGATGGTAGCCAGCGAAAGCCCTTACCCTGTAAATAAGCTATTTAAAACGGTTTCTGATGAAATTTCCCTGGGAAAAGAAGTTAGAGATGCCCTTGAGGACATGGTTAACCATATGCCGGATAGTGAAGACTTAAGGTTTTTCATTACAGCAGTACTAATTCAGAAAGAAATCGGCGGAAATCTGGCTGAAATACTTGATACACTTAACTTTACTATCCGTGAAAGAGAAAAAATACATGGTTTAATAAAAACCCAGACAGCCCAGGCGCAGTTATCCGGAATTGTACTTGGCCTTGCTCCCGTGGCAATTGCAGTTATGGTTACCCTGATGAACCCTAAATATATGGAACCTCTTTTTGAGACTACTATCGGCAATATAGCGCTTTTTAGTTCTTTTTTAATGTCATTTACCGGTTTTATGATAATTCAAAAAATAACAAAGATACGTGTTTAAACTTTTTTTTACCAAGAGGAATCTGACTGAATGCAAATAATTTCTATATTTATAGCAGTAACAGCAATTATTTATATAATATACGAGCTTACTTCCGAGGAACTTGATGAAAACGTAAGCAGGAGGTTAAAGGAATATTCCCCCGTTCTTTCCGAGGAAGAGCAGGCTAAGCAGGATGAAGAAATTTCTACTGAATTTATTAGAAATGCCCTGAGAAAAATAGCCGAGGGTATGGTCAAAAAGTCAAAAGATGTTATAACTCAGAAACAAATTCTTACAGAAGCCGGCATGGCAAGTGATGATGATTCATTTATCAGACATATATCTAAAAAATTAATGTCTGCGCTGTTTTTTGGAATAACAGGAATGTGTGTGGCTATGCTGGGAAGTCTTTCCCCACTAAATAAGTTAATGCTGATATTTTTATTTCCGCTGGTTGGGTTCAGGCTTCCTGACATGAAAATTAAAAGTTTAGCCAGAAAAAGAGCGGATGACGTTACTTATACACTTCCTGACGCGATTGACCTCTTAAGTGTTTGCGTTGAAGCCGGTCTTGGTATTGACTCTGCCATTACAAGGGTTGCCAAGGAACAGGAGCAATCTTCTCCTGTATTGTCTTATGAATTTCAAAGAGTTGGTAAAGATGTTGTAGCAGGAATTTCAAGAGCTGACGCCCTTAAAGCTCTTGCCCGGAGAAATTCTTCTCCGGAATTGCGTTCTTTTATCGGACTTTTAATTCAATCTGACAGGTTAGGTACCAGTATTTCCCAGTCATTAAAAGTATATTCAGACGCATTAAGGGTTAAAAGAAGGCAGAGAGCTGAAGAACTGGCATCAAAAGCAAGCATTAAGATGACAATACCTCTTGTGCTCTTTATTCTTCCCGCAACGTTTATAGTTATTATGACTCCGGCAGTCATAGGTATTATGAACACCTTTATGAGCGGCGGGTAAAAAATGTGAAAACCCCTGTTTTTTTATTAACAGGAGTTTTTATATAAATTATACGCCGGGCGCTGATTGCCTAGAGGCTATATTCAGGCTCAAAGTTCCCGAAACTTTTTAGCAGCATAATTGCATACTTTATTTTGATGTTTTCTGTCATTTCACCGTTTTCGACGAGTTCTTCATTTAATTGTTCTTCCTTAACCTTCAATTCTTTTATTGTTTTTTCTACTCGTTTCTTTTCGTTCGGTAATTTGTCGTCGTTACGGTCAAATTCCATATTTTCGAGAACTTTTTCCTGAATTTTTATATCATTTATTACTCGCTGGAGTTCAATTATTTTAGAGTTGTTTTCTGATCGCATAATTAATTCCTGTCTTAAATCTCTGTATATAAAAAGTATATACTATAAACTTAATTAATTAAATTACTAATTAGTGTGAATTTAGTGTGATTTTTTTCTCACCCTATTAAGCAAACATGGGTGATAAAGGAATTAGTCCGGGTTTGTTTTATAATCTATATAATTGAAAATAAAGGAAGGAATACCCGATGTTTAAAAAAATCAAAAAAGCCTGTGCCAGGTTCAAATATGCTCTTTTTGAAGATAAAAGGGTCGGAATAATCAAGTTAGAAGGTGTGATTCTTGATACCGGGGCATTCCCTTTTGCCGCAAGAATTATTGAAGCGCTGGAGTCGGCTAAAAAACAGGATTTAAAGGCAGTTGTAATAAAAATAAACAGTCCCGGCGGGACAGTCGGGGCTTCCCAGGAAATTTACAGAGAAATCAAAAAATGCCGCGAAAACGGCATGAAAATCGTTGCTTCGCTGGGTGATGTTGCGGCAAGCGGTGGTTTATACGTTGCTGTTGGCGCGGATAAGATCATGAGTAACCCCGGAACTGTTACAGGTTCAATCGGGGTGATAATTAAGACCAGCGTTATGAAGGATTTGTATAAAAAAATAGGGATAGCAAGCGAATCAGTCAAGTCCGGGGAGTTTAAGGATATTCTTTCCAATACAAAATACCTTTCCGGGGAGGAAAAAGAAATTCTTCAGGAACTGATTGACTCTACTTACCGGCAGTTTATCGGTGAAATTTCTGAAAACCGCGGTATATCTTTAGATGAAGTAAAAAAGTTTTCTGACGGCAGGATTTTTTCCGGGCTTCAGGCAAAGGAGCTTGGCCTGGTCGATGAAATAGGTTCGCAGTCTGATGCCGTGGAACTTGCCGCAAAGCTCGCCGGTATTACAGGCAAGCCGGAGACGGTAGTTTTAAGCCAGAAAAAGTCTTTACTGCATAAGATAGCCGGGGCTGATATTAATGAGGTTCTTGAAAATGCGGGCTTGAGTTCTTTTTATAAAAGCACCCCTCTATGGCTAATGCCTGATAATTAAAGGGTGAGGAGAGCGGGCATTTTGAAAAAATTTGTAAGTAGCAACTTAAGTAACCCCAATGACGGGTTAGCTAAAAAACAATTATAGCTTGATAAAAATTCCTTATATACATGTTTTTATAAAATAAAGTAAAATTTAAATATGCATTACATTTTTCAAATAAAAAAATATTTTTATAAAATATGGAAAAAAATTTTTTCCGTATTTCTGAGGATTTATCATAAATTTTTATCTCTGTTTTTACGTTTTAAAATAAAAATAAACTGCCCTGATTTTGCTGAAGTTCCGGTAAGCTTCAGGGATGATGCCTTGAAGCTGCCTGATCCCGGATTAAACAGATTACGACCTACCTATGTTTTTATAAGACGATTGGAATTTATGCCTGAAATTAATATAAATAAAATGCGGGATTTCAAGTCTTTATTAAAATGGAGATTACTAAACCTTGATTACCCCGTGGTTATGAGAAATTATCCTTTGAGATTTACTGCCGGATTAAAAAGGTTCGATAAGCCGGAGCTTGAGCTTAAAACACCTCCAAAGGTTTTATTCCTGCAAAAAGAAGATATTCATTTATTAAAACGCTTAAAAACATATGAAGAAATAGTCACCGTTATGCCGTATGTAAAAAAAGCGGATAAGAAAAAAATTTTCAGAATCCCGATTATTAAGCAACCGCTTCTTAAATACTATTTTTCCAGGATGCAGATGAGGTTATTAAGAGAAAAAGCTGCACAGCAGAATAATACTAGCTGGATAAATATACAGGTATTTGAAATTTACGATAAATTTTACCCGAATCTCTACCTTAACATAAAACAAGCACAGGGAAGCAAAGCTCTCGAATGTCATATCAGCGCTTCGGCATCTCATAAAAATCCTAAAAAAAATTATTATCTGGTAATAGGTCAACGCCGTGATAACAATCAATCAATAAAGGCAATTGTCGATTCGGCGGATATAAAAAAAGTTGAGCATAGTTAAAAATATTATATAGTTAATTTTTATCGCTACAATTAAATATTACGGAAGAAAGAACGTTTAGAGGGGGGTTATGAAAATAAAGACGGTCGTAGTTTGCTTTTTAGTTTTTATTCTGTCATTAGCAGGTCTGAATTCCTCTGCTAACCAGGGGAATAACTTTATTAATGTTAATAACGGTTACGGATTCGAGCAAAATATTGAAATAGGTTATCCGGCAGTAGATGAACTGGAAAAAAAAGTTTTTGGCAGTGTATCTTCCGGTCAAAATATATATTCAAGGCTTAACAGACTGGAGACAGCGGTATTTGGAAAGACAAGCAACGCTCATTTAAGTGAAAGGGTTGACAGACTGGATAAGCTTGTTCTTTCCGGTAGGAGATACTCTACAGGCAGCAGTAATTTTAACAATAGTAATTCTAACATAATATTCGGTCAAGATTACAGGGAATATGGTAATTTCAGTAATACCTCGCCGGCAGAATACTCAATAGTACTATATGATCTTGAAAAACAATTTCTGGAAACTGCTTATCCCAGTGAATCTGTCAATATAAGAGTAAAAAGGCTTGAGAATCATTTATTTTCCGATTCCCTGGATGGCTACCCGATAGAAGACCGGATTCAGAGGCTAACCGCATATGCTGATGCACGAGAGTCAGATGAGTTTTATGAAGATCAGGCTCAGATAAAAAAATACAATAACGTAATGAGAGGGGCAAATGCAATTTCACTTTTGTTTATGATACTTCAATTTTTATTATAACAGGCTTATAATTGGAGGGGATGGTCAGGAAAATGGAAGAATTTATAACAGCAGCCTTTAGATACGCGATATTATTTTGCGTAGGGCTATATATATTATTGCCTTTTTTTGTACAGAGCAGGATTTATTATCCTTCAAAACAACATTTTCTTGTAAGGCTTGATTATGAAGATGTTTTTATCCGTACGGACGACGGAATTAAAATTAACGGGTGGTACATACCACCTTCTAAAAAAAGTATTACTGTCCTTTTTTGCCACGGAAACGGCGGAAATCTTACGTTTTATGAGGAAATAATTACGCTTCTTAAGGAAAAAGGCTATGGAGTTCTGGCTATAGACTACAGAGGTTATGGCAAAAGCGAAGGAAAGCCTCATGAACAGGGACTTTATACAGATTTAAGATCAGCTGTAAGATATTTAAGAGAAGATAAAAACACTTTTGAAAAAGATATTGTTTTATGGGGACTTTCTCTTGGAGGGGCGGTGGTTGCCCAGATAGCATCAGAAAATGCTGAATTCAGGGGGGTCGTACTTCAGAGCACTTTTACAAGTATTCAGGATATGTCAAACGATGTGCTGCATAAGGCTTATTTAGGCGTTAAAACCGATCATAGGAATTATTTTTCACATAAACTGGTTAAGCTTATACCCGTATTCCAGAAATTTGATACAAAGAATAAGATTAAGCTTATAAAGTCACCGCTTTTGATAGCTCATGCTGTTCCTGATAATATAGTGCCTGTGAGTATGTCCAGGGAACTTGGAAATATCAGGCAGGATGCCCGTGTCTTTATATCGGAAGAAGGCGGGCATAATGAACATAGATGGTTTTATCCCCGGTTTTTTGATTTTCTTAAGTCTCTGGAAAAAAAACATGCTTAAAGCCTATCCGGAAAATATTTTTTGTAAAAGAAAAAGAATAAAAACTTACGCATTTTAAAATTTTTTATTACTTCTTTATAGTGATCCGGGAAAATAAACAAGATTTAATACATGAGGATGAAAAGCAATAATAGCAGCACTTTAA
>JANQEB010000222.1 GCA_028278605.1 Candidatus Gastranaerophilales bacterium | reverse complement strand
TACTTATCGCGTATCAGCATTAATTGGCTAGACCCCGCATCAAGTGCGGGGTGACAGTTTAAGTTTAATTTATCCAATTTAGAACTGAATTGCCCTGGGAAATATATAAAAAATATTCTTTAGCTTTTAAAAAAGAAAATATATTAGCTATGCCTTATGAAATGTTTAGGGATAAACCGGAGGAGTTTCTTGATAGAATTTTTAATTTTACTAATATAAATCCATATTATCCTGAATTATATGAATATATAAACATTTCCCCTCAAAATACCGAGCGGAAAAATATATTAACTCAAGAACAAAAAAGACTGATCCTACAAATTCAAGAGCAAAGCAATAAAAAACTTGCTAAAATAACAAATATATGCCTGAAAAAATATGGATATTATGCGTGAATAAATGGACAAAGAAAAATTTAAGAATATTATTAGAAAATATAGAGTATGTTTTTATTTAGATATCAATGATAAGTTTATAAAAAATCTTAAACTAAAAGGAAATGTAGTTGATTTAGGTTGTGGTATAGCTGCACATAAGGAAGTAATTCTTAAAACAGCTCAAAAATATATCGGGGTTGATTGGGAAAGTTGTAAACATGACAAATCAAGAATTGATGTTTTCGCTAACTTAAATGAAGATAAATTAGCTTTTGAAGATTGCAGTTTTGACAATGCACTTTCATTAGAAGTCCTTGAACATTTAAACAATCCTCCTCATATCTTGAAAGAAGCCTGTCGAATATTAAAACCGGGTGGAAATATTATTATAACCACACCTTTTATGTGGTGGATACATGAGCCACCATATGACTATTTTAGATACACTAAATACGGATTAGAATATTTACTTAAACAGAATGGTTTTGAAAACATTAAAATACAACCAAAAACAGGATTTTGGTTTATGTGGCTTTTAAAATTAAATTATTATCTTACACAAAGTGCTTTTAAATTACCTTATTTGTTACTAATTATAAGTTCTATAATTTTATTACCATTAGTTTATTTCAATCAATTACTGGGATTATTTTTAGACAAAATCTTTGGAGGCTATGAAAAAGAGACGGCCGGTTATATATTAATGGCTCAAAAAAAACTATAATTTTTTATTAAAGGAAACCAAATGAATAAAGAAAAAATGGCAGTGGTATAAAAATACGTGATTTGTCATTGCGGGCCCGGTACCCGCCATGGGCGGGGCGGGCGAAGCAATCCGTCACCAGGTAAGGAAGGGCGAAAGTTTTACATCTGTTTTGTATTTACGTCATCCTGAGCCGCCTCCCGCCATAGGCGGGACGGGCGAAGGATCTCAAGGTCTAAAACGATGAGATTCT
>JANQEB010000061.1 GCA_028278605.1 Candidatus Gastranaerophilales bacterium | reverse complement strand
CGCCCTGCGAGCTGTGCCGAAGGATCTCAAGGTCTAAAACAATGAGATCCTTCGCCCGCCCCGCCTATGGCGGGAGGCGGCTCAGAATGACGAAATGAGAAAAATTTTTTGTTACCTACTTAATATCTTAAGAACAGACTTTATGATTGTTCAATGCTTCAAGTATAAGATTTTTCATCTTAATTCGCATTAGCTTTGGATAAACCAGCTCGCAGTTCTCTGCGTACTTAAACAACCTCTGTAAAAGAGAATCAATATCTTCCGAGTAGGCTGTTACGGTAATTTCTCCTGTTTTTAGGTCAGGCTCACTTACTTTTTCCCTTTCATAGGGCCTGTAAGTTTTTGCCAGTTTGCCTTTTAACCTAAAAACAACCGGACATAATGATTGACCTTCTCCTGAAATAGAAGGAAGTTGTTTTATACTTGTAATATCTTCTATTTTTACAGAATCAACCTGGCCTGCCATCAGGTCATAGTATACAATTCTTACTCCGTTAGCTAAGTATTTAAATCTATATAGCTTTGTTATAACAAGCTTTTTCGAATTTTCCTCCGGTAAAGTATACTTAATTTCTACTCTCTGGTTTTCTGCTATATACTGCTCAATTTTTTGAATTAAATCCGAATACTTTTTAAATTTATTTATGATTTCATCATTTTGCATTGAATCTATAAGTTCTTTTAACCTATTATACTTTTGTTCCGGCATATATCTTTTCAGCTTTTCTATAAAAGAAGAATAACTTTTGATAAACCTGTTTTGCTGAAGAGCCAGCGCATAATTTTTTAAAGAAGCCAAAGTTTCTATATCCTGGTCGGAAAAATCAACCTCAACCGGTGCTTTATTAAGCATATAGCAATAACCATCTGAAGCTGTAGGTTTTAATATGTCATAACCGGCCGTCCTGAGAGTGCTTATATATTTTAAAATAACGTCTTTGGAAAAAAACCTTGCAACTTCAGGGTCTTGAGAAAAAATATAATTTAATTCACTGATATTTAAACTCTTTTCATTAAGTTTTTTTAGTAATAATAGCACTCTATATGCTGTTGAACTTATTTTTAATTTTTTTTTCATATCAGGCATAATCTACATCACTATATAATAAGAGCATTTTTTCCAATTTTTTTTCGTACTCATTTTTTACTTTCTCGGGAGAAATAATAGTACATTTATTCGAATAGGATAAAAGCTTTTGAAAAAATTTAAATTTATTTGTAACAGCTGCTTCTATTATTAATTCATCATTATTTCTTTCAACAATAGCTTCATTTTCCTCAATTTCATACATAGCCGGCCGATAACTCTTGAATTTATACCTTACCAGAGTAGAACTGGGCTTTATGTCAGATTCATGGATGTTAACGGATTTTATATTTACTATTCTATCTATTCGAAGGCTCATGGTTGTTTCCAGCTCCCGGCTATACCCGCAAATATAAAACGCGCCACTTTCCAGACTTATTTTTTCTGCTTTTAAAGTGATAACTTTTTCTCCACTTTCAAGAGAATCATAAACCAGGTTTATAATTTTATTTTGTTTACAATAATTTTCCAGTTGTTTTACCTCATAGAAAAAGTTCTCTGAATTTATTTCTCTTTTTAAGGAAGTTTTTTTAGCAGCTAAAAAGAAGTCTTTTGTTTCAGGAACAAATTGATCAATAAGGCTGTTAAATAATTTATCAGTACGTAAAGCGGCTTCCCAATCACATAAAGCAGAAATATACTTTCTTATTTCAAGAAGTGTATCAATCTCGTCCTTTGTCAGCGCAAGCTTAAACGGATGAGTTTTTAAAATATACTTAAAGCCGTTGCTTTTTACAGGCCTGGTTATTTCACATCCCAGACGCCTGAGAGTATTTAGATAAATACAGATTGTATCTTTTGAAAGTTTTCTTGCCCCGCCTGCTTCTTCATTAATTTTATCGTTTATTTGTTCATCATCACAAGGCCCTTCTAATAGCAAATTCAGGATAGATATTATCCTGAATGCTGTAACACTTATATTGTCTAATTTATTAGACTTTGGTTTTTTAAATCCTTTTTGCATAACGAATCTTGGCCATGACCGAAATTAAAAGCTATAAAACAAGTATATCATATACATATAGGAAAAATAAAAATATTAGTATTACATATTTTCGGTTTCAAAAGTTTTATTGAAAAAAAAGGTATAGTGATCTTCAAAAGTAATCAGGAAATTATACTGATTTCAATAAGTAATCTTAAAATAAAGTTAATAGACATAATTGTTTTTAAAGATTACTATGCATGCTTTAATCTTGTACCATTACCCAATTTTTTTCTGCTTTATGAAAATGGTAAAATAAATTAGAAACTAGTAAGAGGGTATTCATATAAAAGTTTACGGTAACTTAAAAGGCTTAAAGAAAAACTTCATAAACAGGCTTGAAAAACTTTACAGGAAAAAAGTTTCACCTGATAAGATAATTACGGTTGAGCTTGCTGAGTCTTTAGCAGGGCTTTCCTATGAAACCAGTAAGGAAATCGCCGTTATTATTAACAGGCGGGGACAGGTTATTAACATTACCGTAGGTGATGCCGGCAGTATTCAGCTTGGAACCTTTAAAAACATCAGGGAAGGCCGTGCCCGCCTGTGCGGGTTAAGATGTATTCATACACATCCCGGCGGGGTTTCAGGTCTTAGCAAAACAGATATTACAGCGCTGGAACAGTATAGGTTTGATGCCATGGCCTGTATAGGAATTGACCCTGAAGGCAGTTTTAGTAAAAAACACGGGGAAACCGTAAAATTTGCCGATTCTATACAGACAGCTTTTTTGATTCCTGAAAAAGACGATAAGGGCAATAATTTTAAGATACTTGAAGCTGTAACGGTAAGACAGGCTGCTGCAAATAATTTTCTGGACTTTCTTGAGGGTATTGAACAGGAATTTGCCAAAAAACCTGATGCCCTTGTTTCTGATGAACAGGAAAGAGCGATACTTGTAAGCCTTCAGACTCCTGATATCTCTGATGAAATAATTCATGACTCACTGCTTGAGCTTGAACAATTAACTTTTACCGCAGGCGCGCAAGCCCTGGAGAAAATAACCCAGAAACGGAATAATCCTGACCCTTCAACATATATAGGAAGCGGAAAAGCAAAACAGCTGGCACTTTTAGTCCAGGAGAAAAATGCAAATATTGTTATTATTGATTCCGAGCTTTCCCCAAGACAGCAGAAAACCCTTGAGGAAATAATAGGTGTAAAAACAATAGACAGGACCGAATTAATACTTGATATATTTGCCCAGAGAGCAATGACAAAAGAAGGGAAATTACAGGTAGAGCTTGCACAGCTAAAATATTTATTCCCGAGGCTCATTGGGGCCGGCTTATCTTTAAGCAGGCAAATGGGAGGCGGCCGGAGCGGCGGCATTGCCACAAGAGGACCCGGTGAAACCAAGCTTGAAATTGACAGGAGAAGAATCAGGGAGAAAATCAAAAACCTTGAAGATGAAGTAGAGTCAATAAAGAATCACAGGGATTTGCAGAGAAAGCAAAGAAAGAAAAACATGATTCCTGTTGTATCAATTGCAGGGTATACAAATACTGGTAAGTCCACGCTTTTAAACGCTTTATCCGATTCGGAGGTTCTCGTTGAAAACAAGCTTTTTGCCACACTTGACCCGACAATCAGGAAAGTTAAGCTCCCTGATTTGTCTGATATTCTTCTGACAGACACAGTAGGGTTTATTCAAAGACTGCCTACTTCACTTGTAAAAGCATTCAGGTCTACCCTTGAGGAACTGGTCCAGGCTGATCTTATTTTACATGTTATAGACCCTAATCATCCGGCCTGTTTTGAGCATATTGACACGGTCTATGATATTCTTACAGAGCTTGATGCTTATAAAAAGCCGATAATTACTGTTATAAACAAGATTGATCTTGTTAAAGACGAAAAACTTTTAGCTGGCATGCTTAAAAAAATTCCAAACCCTGTGAAAATTTCAGCGCTTGAAAGAAAAGGTTTTGGAGGGTTACTAAGTAAAATTCAGGAAATTTTGACAGCCGTTTAAAATTAAGTGATAAATTTCCTGATTTTTGAGTAATTTAATCTTCGTAATAAAGAGTAAATTCATGCCCGGGTGATATTCTGGCCTGCCCGCCATGCAGGTAAAGAATAAATGCACTAAGCCCAAAAGTAAATGGATACCCGCCTACTGCAAGTAAGTAATAAGGCAGGTAAAGATTTATTCCCCTCTTTTGGACTTCTCCAAATAATTCAATTTTATTTCCGTAAATATCCTGTGTAATAAACCTTTCAACTGTTACTTCCGCCGGAGCACCACCGCTTGAGCTGGAGATAATATTCCCGATAATCGCTTTAACGGGAGTTCCTTTTCTAATTACCAGCTTACCGTCTTTTTTAACATCATTTACAATATGAAAAGTTACCGGGTTACCAATATCAATTCCCCTACCAAGATCAATTCCGCCAAATGATTCAAAATGCACGTGATTTGTTGATATTACCGAAGAAGATGATACTGTTACCTCAACATCAACTGTGTTTTCATCAAAAAGCCTGTAGCTGAAAACGGGCTTAGTAAGCTTTTGCCCGCTATATCTTGCTATTACAACTTCATCTTCAAGGAGTTTATAATTAAGTTTTGTTTTTGAAAGCTGCTTTCCTCTATAGATTTTAGCCACAAAGTTATCTTCGATAAGATTTAGCTTAAAAATATGTTTTGAAGGATTTTTTTCTTTGTAAAATTCCGAAACAACTTCATCAACAATCAGTTCCCGTTTAAAAACGGGCTTTGAAAGCTTTTGGCCTTTATAGCAGTTAAGTGCAACGCTGTCCTCAATAATATCATTGGCATAAGTTGCCAAATTACATTGAAAACAAAGGAATAAAGCTGAAATTGTTATACATAGGGATTTTTTAAACAGCATCTTTCTTCATTTCTTTCTGTTTTTCTTTTTCAAACTTTTTACAAATTTTTTCCCTGTCTTTTTTTGAAGTCAAAAGAAAATTCTGGTAATAAATATTCTTCTTATACTCGTTATCTATAAGATAAGCCGGGTATTTTTTGAAAATATATTCATAAACATAGGCTAAGCGTTTTGAACCTTTAGGGTGAGAAGCATAACATTCCCACCAGTTAGGCTCTCCGGTAAGCTTGTTTAGGGCAACGATCATTGCAACAGGGTCATATCCGGCTTTTACAAGGTAATCCACGGCTTTAATGTCTGCCTTCCTTTCATATTTTTTAGGAGCAAAGCCCATAGCTATTCTTCTAAAGTACCCGGCGTGAAAATCAACATTATGAGCTATTTCATGTCCTATGATTCCCGCAAGTTCATTTTCGCTGTCCAGGTAAGGCAAAAGTCCTTTGTAGATAACCACAGACTTGCTCTTGCCTTTAGCATAGGCATTAACTTTTTTACTGTTCACATAATGAAAAGTTACCCTTTTGTCGATTCTGTTAGCATTCAGGATTTTGAACCCTATTTTCATCACCTGTTTTTGATACCTGGTTTCCTTTTCAAGGTCCAGCTCATCAGCTAAACAACCGGTGGTGAATAACACCAGCGTTATTAATGTTAATAAAAATTTTTTCATACGGTTTCTCCTATCACTCAACTGCAATTATTATTAATTTACGCTTACATCAGGTTTTAAAATGCTGCATAAAGTATTAAGCTTTGAATACCAGCCAAAGGATTTTGATTATGTTTTGGTACTCAAACATTTTTATCTCTCATTTTAGTGCAAGTACCATATGGGTATTTATATCAAATTTTTAATCTTTTTTTTATACATTAATTAAATGATAAATTTTAAAAAACAATTATTATTTTAGAACCTGTCCGGGAAATAAAGCTCTATTTTTTTTATTAGCTATAAGGTTAAATGTTTGACTTATTTTACGCTTAACCCAACTTTTATTACACCTAAGTAAATAAACCTATTAAGAATATCAGGATTAAATGACCCGGACTCTTCGGTGAGCAAAATCCTCATTGCATCTACAGACTGCACTGAATCCCTGTATACCTTGTCTGAAACAAGGGCATCATAGACATCTGCAATAGCGACAATTTGTGCAAATTCTGATATTTGAGTTTTTTTAAGACCTCTTGGATAACCCTCTCCTTCCCATTTTTCATGGTGTTCAAGCGCAGGACTTGCTATTTCATAAGGCAAATTTAATTTTTTTACCAGAAAATCATATCCCAATTCCGCATGTGTTTTTACCAGTCCCATCTCCTGGTCAGTGAGCTTTTCTTTTTTGTATAAAATTTCCCTGGGAATCTGCATTTTACCTGTGTCATGAAGAAATGCGGCAAATGTCAGGTCTTTTAATTTATTTTCATTAAAGCCCAGTTCTCTTCCTATTATTGCACTTAGAATCGCAACGTTTAAACCATGTGTAAACGTATAATAATCGTGAATTCTAAGCTCATTAAAGTTATTAACCTCGCACAGTTTGGTATATACTTCATTAAGGATGTTTTCTACAGTGTCAACACAGGGATTCAAGTCCATAGGCATAGAATTTATAGCGCTATAAAGGACTTCCTGTACATTTGCCAGGAGGTATTGCTTCCTTTCTTCACCTACTGCTGATTTAAACTCTGTAATCTCCTTTTTAGGCTCTAATTGCCTTATAATTTCAATTTCTTTTTGCACAGCTTCGCGGTGAGCTTTTTGTTTTGGTGTTTCAAAAGAAATTAATTCGTCTTTTTCAGAGGGAAAAAGGGCTTCTTGTCTTTGTTGTTTTTGTTTTAATTTTTCTAATTCTTTTTTAATTTTTCCGGGAGGTACTCCCCTTAAAAGCATTTCTCTATATAGCTCATTAAAATGTTTTCTTTTTAAAAGAAGTCTAGAGGGTTTATCCTCTTCTTCAGTTAAATTAAGATCTGTTTTTTGGTTTTTTTGAACGGATAAATTTTTTTCGGGCTGCTCAGTGCTTTTTACATTTGATAATTCCGTCGGGCTTTCTTCTTCAAGGTGTTCCGGTTTTTTATCTTCCGGAGGGTTTTCTTCAGAACTTTTTTTATCTTTAGCCACTAAAGAATCTTTGTTTGCCCTGAAAATTTTTACCTGGTTAAGTATCATGACCATTTCAGAAGTGAGCTCAGTCCCTTTTTTATAGACTATATGCCCTTTATCATTGTAAAGGTTGCAATCAAGTTTTTTTAACCCAACCAGCTCCAGTGCTAAGACTTGTATCATGGTTTTTACCTCAACAAGTAGATATATCAGGATTTAAAATAGATTTTTATTTAACATTAAAATTATATTTTAATATTGTTTTGTTTTCAAATTTTAAAGAAATATTACTTTATTTAACCCGAGTCGCCAGTTAGCTAAAAACTAATGATAGCCGGATGGAATTTCTAAAAATCTATCAGGATTCGTAAAGGGCGAAGCAGGCGGTGCTGTCCGCATTTTAGCGGCGAAG
>JANQEB010000166.1 GCA_028278605.1 Candidatus Gastranaerophilales bacterium | reverse complement strand
AGCCAAAACCGTCATTGCGAGGAGGGCACAAACCCTTCAGCGAAGGGTTTGTGCCCTCCTCGCAATGACATAAGGAAAATTAATTAGCAATTCGAGTTAATTAAGTTTCGAACTTTATCTTCCGGGAATTTTGCTGCCGGCAAGAATACTATCTTTAATTTCCGTCCGTAAAATTAATACTTACTTTCTATCAGCTTTTCATAAGAATCCATGCTTCCCCTATCCAGGCAGCATTCGATAATCTCCTTGCCCAGAGGGCTAAGATCAGAAACAAGGTATTCTGATAATTCTTTTACAAAAAAGTCATAAAGTATTTCAGCTCCGGCATCATAACCCTCAATGCCAACTTCTGGCTGTTTATCAATTTCCATAAATTTATCGACAATAATTGTCCCTTCAAATTGCATACTTTTAACTGTATAACCTGCAAGGGCACATCTTGCGGGTTTAAGCTTATCCGGGTTAAAAGCAGCCTGCCCTCTTCTTGCAAGGTATTCCCTGGCAATCCACTGCGGCATAAACCCGGCTTTCCAGGCCCCTATATGCTGGTTTGGTATGAGCGTATAACGGGTTTTAGGGGTGTTTAAAACCTGTTCAAGCAGCAAATTAGCATGATCAACCTTACGTCCTGTAGCAAAAGGCCAATATGAACCTACTCCTTCACTTTCCAGCTTGTCGCTGTCTATTATACTCGGGTTTGAAAATCCTCGCGGAGCTACCAGCCTCCATAGCCAGGCAAGGGCCGGGGGCAAAATATGCAGTATTCCAAGTATTCCGTATGACGGCTGCTGCTGTGTACAGGGAGGGGTTCTTAAACCAAAGCTTCTGTAATCAATTTCTACCGGGTCGTCCTGAACACCCTCAACACACTGCCGCGGAATTATTACCCTGGGATTAGGACAGGGTTTTCCGGGCCGGTCTTCAATATGTTCCCAGATAAGACAGGTGGCATCAGGCTGCCCCTTTAAATTTATAAATATAAGCGGAATATCTGAGTGAATAGTTAAATTTTCAAGCGCAGGATCTGTTCCGTATTTTTGTATATGGTTTATACGTATAAACCATCCCTGCTCCGCATCTTTTACAACCAGTTTTTTGCTGTCATTCTGGATTTTTGGATGACACAGCGCCATATCGTCCGTAACAGGCAATAGCTTGCAGGACTGGCCAAGGGCCAGGTATTTTTCATCACCTGTTAATATATTGGTTCCCAGTTTTAATCGTCCGTCTATGCTTCTGTGCGGATGTTCCAGCATTTCACTTTTACCGCTTCCGCTTGCGCCTTCGTGCAGGAAGGCTATTTCATTGTCATAAGGTGTTACAACCTTAACCGTAGACCCATGAACCGTTGTCCATCCCTCCTGTGCCCCTATTGACAGCAATACTCCATAAACTCCCTTTTTAGCACTGGGGCCGGGATATAAATTATAAGAGAATATTTCATGTACACCCTCATGGTTATTATGGATAACAGCCTGCCTGCCCTGGAAATGAGTATGCCTGAATGGCGGAGCCAGATATATAATTGCTTTTGGACAAAAATCCTTATCAAATGACTCGACTTCCAGGTATCCCTGAAGGTCGTATAACCCGGCCGCAAAAAACGCCGCATTGGTTGGGGCTACTAACAGGGCAGGATATCCATATTCCTTGCCTCCTGCCATAAAGGGCATAACTATCAGTTCATTTTGTTTTAGCCAGTCAAACGTTTTAGCCCTGAGAATTTCAAAATTATACCCAAAGGTTTCATTAAAATGAATTTTGTCGGTTTTAGATATATTATTTACGTACATACAATCAGGGTCCCGTCTTCTCATATACGGGTCCCTGTAATTGACAATAAGACCGTTACTACCCTTTACAATATCAGCTTCCGTGATATAGCCCAACCTTTCCACGGCATAGCCAACTTCAAATTCTTTTTTATTAGACCCGCCAACCGCAAGGTCAGTTAATTCCTGCCTGCTTCCCGGGTATAGTATTTTATCTGAATGCTCTAAGATATCATTTAATTCTGCCGGAATTTTCCAGCTTATACAATAGTTGTTCATTGTTTATGCCTGTATATTCAGTCTCCCCCCGATTTTTCCGCCGATTGCCTCTTTGCCGAGAGCTCCAAATTTAAGCGGGCTTAAACCATACCTGTATTGTTCTCTTGCAACAGGCACAAAAGTAGGGTCAATAAAAAGATTACCAAAATTTTCCGTATTGGTTTTTTGTGTCGGTTCCAAAGAGGTAATTCGCTGACTCGGGGCAAGTCCGCTTTGTTGAACTACCTGCGATGTATGGTTTACCAGCCCTAGAAAGGGTACTCTTGAAATATCCATATCAAGCTCTCTGTATTTGATCTATTATAGATTATAAACTATTTTCCTATGAAAGTATCTCTTTTTACAAATAAAAATTATCAAAATTTAACATATTATAATATATTAATATGTTGTTTTCTTATATTTTTGCCTGCCTTCATGTAACTACTCAGGCCTATGAAGTTAAAAATTTTCTTAAATTGCCCACCACGCCCGCCCTGGTGGTGGTTAAGAGCTTCGCGCTTAACAATTTTTTCTTTATGCTTTTAGAGGGGGGCTGAGTAGTTACGCCTTCATTTTATTAACAGGACTTACGCAAAGTAGAAAAAATTCATAAAAAAGAAACATCCTGATTCGTCTTTTTTTCCAAGAAGTGTCAGGATGTAATTATGAACAATTC
>JANQEB010000164.1 GCA_028278605.1 Candidatus Gastranaerophilales bacterium | reverse complement strand
GGTGGCCGAAGGATCTCAGGTAATGAGATTCTTCGCCCGCCCCGCCTATGGCGGGAGGCGGCTCAGAATGACGATTCTATAAAATTTACTTAACTGTGCCCTCCTCGCAATGACATAAGGAAAATTAATTAGCAATTCGAGTTATGCAGTACCCAGGTAGTTATGGGCTCAGTAGTTGCGTTAATTTTTGTAAAAAAAAGTTACGTTGTTTTACAAAAAATTGCCTGAGCTCAAAAAAACATTATAAATGATAATGAACACCCCCTAAATACACACTACACACTCTCTGAAAGGGGCTTCAATTATTATTGGAGTCAAGGAAAGGAAATTTCCAGAAATTTTACACATTCGGTTCAAAGGCTGATTTTACAATGTTAGCCTTTTTTCATTATGAAAATTTCGCGTATTTATTTTTTAAGAATTGTTACAAAACTCTTAAAGAATAAAAAAAACGTGTCGATATAAAAAGTAGGCACATTTACGATAAGAAAAAAATGGAGAAAAGAACATGGGTTTAGCAGCCAGTCAAGCAAGATTTTTACAGTTAACAGCACGTAAAAGTGACCTTGAATTTAAAGGCCAACAGCTTAACCAGGAACGTACGATTAATGCTCATGCAATGGAACAGCTTGTTGAGCAGATGCAAAATGCCGCACAGTTCAGTGATGATGGATTACTGATAAATCCTGAACTGTACTACTCAATTGAATCAGAATTAGAGCAGAAACATATACTTGACAGAACCCTTGAATTAGAACTAAGAAACGTTGATACACAGCACCAGGAAGTTCAAACCGAGGTTGATGCCGTAAACAAGGTTATTGATAAGAACATTGATATGACTTACAAAACCTTTGCTTAACCGCATAAAACAGGAAAGATTGCATAATATACACTAAAAACCGAGCTGATAATAAGTGAGGAAGGGAAGAAAAAACAAGCCATGAGTTATAAAAACGATCATTTGCTGACCATATCAAATAAGTATGGAAAAGCAAGCAGTGAAGCAAAAGCTATGGTTTTTGAAACCTATGATGTTTTACGCGACTTGACTGTAAGTGGTTCAGGCCTTGGCGGGGCCACTCCATATGGCAATATTGGCAGGTTTTTCATTGGCCTGTCCAGGCTAATAGGGCCTTCTAACTATATGCCTGTACTCGGGTCATCCTCTATGTCCGTTCCGGGAACTTCATATTCATACCCTACAACAGGAGGTTATTCCACAATTCCTGGTGTTCAATCTTCTTTTGGCATGAATAATGTTGGTAAATATCCGGGCTTTCCTACAGGCGGGGCTTCACCATTAGGTTTATCCGGGCTTGACGCGGTTTTAGGGTTTGGTTCGCTTGGAGCTTCTGCCTTGACAGGACTGGGAAGTCTTGCCGGTTCACTTGCAGGGTCATTTTCTGTAGGCGGAATGCCTACGGGCGGCGCTTCATCAGTAACAACAAGTATTCCGGGCGGAAATTCATACGTGCCTGCTGCTGGTGTTCTTTCAGGATTGAGCGCTGCCAGCGGAAAATTTACTGATATTACGCTGCCTGTAGCAAGTGTTGTCGGAGGAGTTGGAGGCCTGGTTTCCCACCTGGCACCATATTTTGGACCAAGCGGTGTTGTAGCTGCCCTTGCAGGAAACCTGTTAAGCGGGTATTCAGGTGCAACAGTAAGTACTTACCAATATTTATCCGGAAGGGTTCTTACTAATGCCGATTCTATATTGACTATGAAAGTTAAAAATCTTGAAACAACTGTTAAGCAGCTGGATGCACAGAGTGATATTATCAAAAAGATGCTTAAAAACTCTATTGAAAGTGATTCAAAAGCAGCTAATGACCTTTAGGTAATACTTAATGATGTTGAGATTTTATTTAAGGCTGAGCTTTAGCAGGGTAGAAAAATTTATAAACTCATTAAAAAACTACAGAGAGTTTCACCACAACTTTATAAAATCAGCAATATATAAGAAAAAAATTCGTAAGGTGCTTGAAATTAACCGGGATAAATTGTCAGAAAAGTTAGATATTATTGACACTACAAATCAAAGTCCAACTTCTAAGGCTATAAACTTCGTTCGTTAAATTTTTTTTCAAAAGTTAAGGAGTATAGTATTCAGGTTTAACATAACCAGGTTTCTTAATAAATATTTACAAAAAAGAGTAAATCTATCTAAAAATAATGTTTTTATATATATAAGAACGGGTTTGATCTGAATATTGAAATTTGAAAAACATAGGGAGATCCCGCAAAAATGCCTGCAATTGCAATAATACTAAGGAACCATGTTCAAAACTGTTTAAGTTTTTTCAAACTGACAGTTTCATATTTCAAAAAACGAAACCCGGTAATGAACTCAATTTCCAATACGGTTAAATCTATCATCACGTTCTTTTCACTGGGAAAAAGATTAAAAATAATGAAATACCAGGTCCAGCTAATGTATTACAGAATGCACCAGATGGACAAACTAATAAAAGAAAACAACCCACACAACTTATCCGGGGGCAGTGTCCTCAACAAATACAGATAAACTTAAAATAAAAAACTAGACGGGGAAACGAAATGGGACTTTTCTCAGGACTCATAAGACTAGCATACTTAAAGCAAAGGCAGTTAAATATTGAATATAAAATTCAGGATTTAGCCGCTGCTAAAGTGCGTCTTTCCGAGAGGTCCGTTGAGCTTGTAACTATAGGGAATGACCTTGATCCGGAATCTCCTGAGTATAAGTCATTAGAGGCCCGCAGGGAAAAACTTGAGCTTATGGAAAGGAGGCTGGACCAGGAAAAATTAAAATATGATACTTTATTAAAAGCTATAAATGTAGAAATTGAGTCAGCCCAGAAGATCGTTGACAACAGTGTCAAGCGGTTCTTCACTTACGGGACTTAAGGGAACTTACATAGCAAGCTAGTACTCTGTTAAATTAATTTTGTCCGTCATCCTGAGGCTTGCCGAAGGATCTCAGGTAACAGGACTTACGCAAAGTTCCAAAAAGCCCGATTTAAGAGAACTTTTTAATTGAATATCTCTAAAGAAGTGATTTGGCAAGAATTTTAGACTTTCAT
>JANQEB010000163.1 GCA_028278605.1 Candidatus Gastranaerophilales bacterium | reverse complement strand
AGCGGGAACCAATGTTCATTCCCGGCAGCAAAATATTAATTTTTTTTTCAAAATTTTTTTTATATTCAATACATTTTATTTATATCTTTTATATTTTTTGTAAAAAATACAAAAGATTTTAGATTTATTATCAACTTAATTTTTTAAAGTGTTTTAAAAAATTATTGGGTCAATTTTCCACAAGCTTTTGTTTTTATATTAATACAAAGGGCAAGATAGAAGGGTAGTAATTTATTTAATTAAAAAAGGAGGAAGTACCATTATGTCAGATTTAGTAATTCAAGGACCGTATCAAAGAAGACTTGAACGTGAAGAAAGAAGAGACGCAGGATTGCCTTTAGAAAAACTTACACCAGAAGAGCAAGCTAAAAGAGCTCAACTTTTCGAAACAAGCAGAGCATGTTATATGGACTATTTGCATAATAGAGGACCACTCTTGGGGCGAATTCGTATAGGAGAAGAACTTGATGAAGCTAATTTTAAGGCATGTTATGCAGAATATAATGCAACCTATAGCCCAGAAATGGTAGTGCCAGAAGCTGAGCTTTTGGCAGCATCTAAACAATGTGTATTAGATGAAAATAAGGCACGTCAAAGTTTAAAAGAACGAGGTCTGGAATACATAAATTGGCATACTAAAGAGCCAGCAAATACAGAAGAAGTGATAAAAGAAAGTTGTTATGAGACTTATGAAAAAAGATTTGGTATGTAGTGGTATTTTTTAACGTGGCGCCATTGCCAGGAGTGAAACGACGAAGCAATCCACTTGAGTCTACCTGGTGATGGATTGCTTCGCCCGCCCCGCCCATGGCGGGTACTGGGCTCGCAACTCATTTTAGTATAAGACCGGCATTTTATAGGTCTCTTTACCTTCCTTCTTTTTTATTACATCATGATTTAAAATACTAAGCAGGCGTTTTGAAAAACCCTAACAAATTAACTTAACAAAGCACTATGCTTAATATAAAAACTCAAGTTAAATGAAAGAAAATATCTATACTCATGATCATTTCAATACTTGGCAGGCCTGTAAAAACAGGTATTATTTTAAATATATAAAAAAAATGGGCTGGCCTGATT
>JANQEB010000157.1 GCA_028278605.1 Candidatus Gastranaerophilales bacterium | reverse complement strand
GGAGGGGTAATGCCGACCCTGAGGAGGATTAACTGTCTTCCCAAAGACCTGGAGGAGGGAAACTGGGAAAGGTCAGCTTTAATGGCCGGTGTTGCCGCTTTAAGCCTGCCCGGTGATTGGAGGGAAGTAAGGGGTGCCTGGGAACAGCTTCGCAATGGAGTTAAGTATGCATCAGGGCACCATTCACTTGGCCTGTTAAAACAAGCATATCAAAGTCAATTTCAGCACCCGCTTTCATTTGTTAAAGGAACTTTTCTTCAACCTTTAACTAGTAAATTTCACTGGTTAAGTGAGATTGACAATACCCTCTATGAAACAAAGTTTGGTCAGTTTGTAACAGAAAAGCTTGGCATTAAAGAATCCGGGCGAGTTGAAAAAAAAATCGGTGATAAAACTCTTGTAGGCCGTGCTTTTGAAGGAAACTTCTTTAAAAAACTTTTAGGAAATGCTCTTTTAAGAACTAATGTAATAGGACTTGCTATAAGTACTGCAATTGAAATCCCTGCTATTATAAAATCAGCAATGGTAGAAGGGGATACAGCAGATAAAGCCCACTCTGTAACCAAGCAGGTATTAAAATCAGCAGGAATGATTGGACTGGTAACTGGCGGCATAAGTTTATGTGGTGCAGCGGCAACATTACTATTCCCGCCACTTGGAATAGCAACTGCTCTTGTTGGTATGGCAGCAGGTTCTGCCGTAGGTGTAATGGCTTCTAAGGAGTTAAATAAGCTAATAGATAATGTGTTTGGATAAGAAGCAATCTTTTTTCAGGAATAGCAGGCAAAAAGATTGCTTCGGAAGAGAATTGCCAGTTTATACCGGACATTAAATGCCTCGCAATGACGTTGTTCATCATTTACAATATTACCACTACCAAATTATGTATTTGCAGGTTAATATTTAATTATTTTTTTTAAATTTAATTTGCTTTATAATTGCTTTAGCCATAACCTCTTCAGCTCCTTTTAAACCTTCATTTATTCTTAATTTTAATTCAGGAGGGATATGAGAAGTTGCCCTTATTCTATCTACCCAACCCTGCAGCTGGCTTTCAGCTGCTACTCCTCCTTTTTGGACGATACTCAGTATTATATCTACCTCGCTTGGCTTTAAGGGAGATGAGTCAACAAAAAGTCTTGCAAGTCCTTTAAATCCAACTTTTTTAAATGAGGAACCCGTTTTATCAGCTGCAAGAGGTGTTGAAAGACTTGCTGCGGGGGCTTTTTGTACAGCGTTGCCTTGCATGTGGTAATTCCGCATAAATAATCCGGTACTTAAATTCACAGACATCTCAGAACCCTCTTTTTATTTTTATATTACACTCGTCTTTATACTTTATTTAAATCACATAAATATATAACATGCCAGAAAATAAACAAAATTTATAGAATTTGTTACAAAA
>JANQEB010000056.1 GCA_028278605.1 Candidatus Gastranaerophilales bacterium | reverse complement strand
CTCCCGCCATAGGCGGGGCGGGCGAAGAATCTCATTACCTGAGATCCTTCGGCAAGCCTCAGGATGACGGACAAAATTAATTTAACAGAGTACTAGTGGTCGATTAATGACTGAACTGATAGGAAATATTGTTTTTCGTTAACCAGCATAAAAAATTTTGTGTATGACATAAATTAGGTAAATTAAGTAGAAAAAACCACCGCTAATAAGCGCTGAGGGCTTTAAAACCCCTTTATTTGCCACTATATTAATGTATACAACAAAAACAGACAGATAAACCACAATTATATTAACCCATGCCTCGGTCTCAAGTACCCATGGTGTAAGCGCAAGACCAACAGCAGTAGGGATACAGCTCTGAAATACCATTGCCCCTGTGATATTTCCCATAGCAAGCGTATCTTTTTTGTTTTTAATCCAGATAATGCTATTGAACTTCTCAGGAAGCTCTGTGGCAATAGGCGCAATGATCAGGCTTAAGATAAGCGGGTTCAGGTGCAATGTTTCTGAGATAAACTTGATTTGCTCAACAAAAATATGGGCCAGTATAATAATACCGCCAAGTGCGATTAAAAATTGAAATAGAATAGATAGCAGCCTGAATTTTTCAGGAAATTTTATTAAATTTGCCATATAAAGCGCTTCAAGCTCTTCATGGCCTCCTTCCGGAATCTGGCTGGCTGTTCTTATGGTTTTTATTACGTAAATAAGGTAAATTACCAGTAATAAAGCTGCTATTGCATATTTTACAGGTTTAAGCGGGATAAATGAGCTGAATACAGAAATTGAATATGCAATAGCAAAATAATGCAGGTCCCTGAACATAATTACTGTATTAACCGGCATGTCAGTATTTCTTCTTCCTGTCCGGGAAAAGAAAACAACAGCAGCGCCTGTTATGCAGAATGCGAGGGTTCCTAGCAGGAAAGGCGCGCCTAAAATAGCTCCAATTCCAATTTCTTCGCTTGTTTTAAGGTCAGACCCCGTTATATATGCGCCAATTATAGCCACCATCGGGACCAGGGTTTCCGGCAGGGCGGTTCCCACTGCTGCAAGGACACTTCCAACCGCGCCTTCCGATAAATTTAATTCTTCCCCAAGGTGCTCGACTGCATTGGTAAAAACTATGCAGGCCGCTACTATCAGCACCAGGACAACTAAAATTTCTATAACTGATAAAATTATTTCCAAGTTACGATCCTTTTTAAAAGTGTAAGCTATAGCCTATGTTTGATATAAATTGCGTTTTAGAATAATGATTGGTGTAAAATCAGGTGTGTGATAAAATTTCATTATGTTTTTGCAATAAAAGACCTGCTGCGTAACATAAATTAATTTACGTACCCAGTTTAGTATAGTAGAAAAAATCAGGAATATGAACACATTAGAAAAGATAGCTGAAGAAATAAAAAAAGCAAAAAGAATAATAATTTTTCACCATATAGCTCCTGACGGAGACTGCCTGGGTTCAGCACTGGCCCTAAGAGGGATAATTGAGCAGGTAGAAAGTGTAGAAGTTGTTGATAGCGTGATTACAGGCTATGTGCCGGAAGTTTATAAGTATTTGCCTGCCATAGAAAAATTACAACCGGTAAAAGACCCTTCGCTTTATGCAAGTTATGACCTTGCTATTGCCGTTGACTGCGCGAATAAAGAGAGACTGGGAGAAGCAACAGACCTGTTTAATAAAGCCAAACATACTATATGTATTGACCATCATCCCAGCAATAAGGGATTTGCAAATATTGACTATATAGAACCCGGAGTTTCAGCGACAGGAGAGCTTATTTATGACCTGATCAGTGAGTTGGGAGTAAATTTAACCCGGGATATAGCTACAAATATTTATACAGCAATAATTACTGATACCGGCGGGTTTAAATTTTCTAACACCAGCCCTAAAACCCTTCGCATTTGCGCAAAACTCATAGAAGCAGGCGCTGACCCTGTTGAAATCTATAAAAACTGTTATGAAACCAAATCTTTAGCTATGATAAAACTTCATGCAAGAATAATAGACAGGGCAATAGTTACAGATGATGAGAAAATCATATATGGGGTAATAAAAAGAGAAGTACTGGAGGAGCTGGACGCTTCGGACGACTTTATTGACGGAATAACCGAGTCCATGCGCCAGGTCAAAGGGCTGGAAGTTGCTATGGTATTTAAGGAAACCCTTAAAAAGACTACAAGGGTAAGCTTTAGAAGCAACAAAATTGATGTATGCGCAATAGCAAGCTTTTTTGGAGGAGGCGGGCACAAGCTTGCAGCAGGATGCTCAATTGAAAAAGGCATTGATGAAGCTATAAACGATGTACTCCCTGTAGTCAGGAGCCAGATCCGCAAAATTGAAGCTTTAAGTTAATTCCTCTCCGGCAGGTAGGAGGTGTATTTTCTTTTTTTTCTCACATAAGCCACGTAATCAAGATATCCGGGCAGTTTTTTAATGTATTCAATCGGGTTAATGGCTTTGCCCTTATAAATAACCTCAAAATGCAGATGCGGTCCGGTTGACCTGCCTGTTGAGCCAATATAGCCGATTATATCGCCTCTTTTAACGTAACTGCCTTTTTTAACAATATTTTTGGAATTATGAGCGTATTTTGTGATTATATGCGGAATTTTAGGGATGTCCGGGTAATTATGCTCTATTATAATGCAGCGCCCATATGCGCCTTTCCAGCCGCTAAAGATAACTTTGCCTTCCTGGACTGCGTAAATAGGAGCATTTGCAGGTGCAGCAATGTCAATTCCCGAATGGAACCTCCATTTGCTGGTAAATGGGTCAACCCTTGAGCCAAAGGGTGAAGAGATTTTTCCCTGCACGGGTCCTGCCATTTTATGTTTTTTCAGGGCCGGGCACGGTGAAACCCATAATATCAAAGCAAAAAGTATTAAAACTATTTTTTGAAACTTCTTCACAGACCGGCCCCCTCTTTTAGCAAAATTAGGCTCATGTATAATAAATCGGAAACTTTTAAAAAATATTTAATCTTTTGTATTTACCTCATCCTGACAAGTGATCTTTTTCCATGTCATTGCTATGACGACAAGGAAAAATTCTTATCAGCCATTAATTGTGATAAATACCAAAATTCTTATTTTCCTTCAAACTCTCTTTTAATTTTCATTTTTTTGAAATATTCCTGCGTATCCCGGGACACATTAATGTTTTGTATTGATATATTGAATTTTCCAAGCTCAGCTAGCTTATCCTGCTCTTCTGATAAAGTTTCTTGCTGTTTTTTAACCGGCGGCGGGTTTTCCTGGTCCTGCACTTGCTCTGCTGTTGTCCCGGTTTCCAGCATGTAAATCAATTTATCCACGTCATACTTAGAAGACAGCTTATAGTGATTCAGGATTTCCTCTTTGGAAATTCCGTATGGAAACTGATAAAGCCACTTCAGGGTACACATATCCCTCTTTGAAACCCTGGTAACCCCATATTGATGAGGGACATACATGATATCGTTCCTGTAAGGGCTATGTTGAAGGCCAAGAGCGTGTCCAATCTCGTGAATTATCGTATGCAGGACTTCATTTTGGTCCTGGTATTCGCTGTGAAGCAGCCCGTCAGAGAGTCCTATATGCACTTCAGCCGAGTAAAGCCTGCTCTCATTATCAAAACTGTAGTAGCAATGCCCAAGAGATGAACGCTCAACCCTTTTCCACTCAAGGTTAATCTGCGATTCAAATAAATTAGCCACCGGCTGGAACTTAACCTTGCCGGCAGAGGCTTTTTCCCAAATATTAAGGGCTTTTTCAATCATGCTGTAATATTCGTATTCCTGGTCAGCTGCTTTGTACCAGCGAAAACGCGATACAAAAATCGTTAAAGGCATTGTGTTATCAGGCCATCTGATTAACCTGCCGTTCTTAAAGCAATGATTAAGATATGAAATTTGCTGTTGTTGACTCATAAATTAACACTCGCAGCTGCGTTTAATACCGTTCATGCCAGGCGTTAGTAGGAACCTGGCCTCATTTTACCGGTTTTATAGCATATATACCTGTCCAGAAACCTGTCAGGAAGCAATTTGATAATATTTAAAAATTTTGCGTCCTTACCTACAAGATAACGTGATTTTGGTTTTTTGTCATTTAATGCTTTCAGGATAATTTCACCCACGGTTTCAGCAGAAGTAGCCCTTTGCTCTAACTTTTTGAAAACTTTTTGGACTAACGCGCCATAAAACGGGGAATAATATTCCTTTGCCTTTTGGGGCATTTCATTTATAGTCTCTTTAAGCAGCGACATTGACCTTTCCCAGATATTTGTCCTGATAATACCGGGCTCAATAGAGCAAACATGGATTCCCCACGGGTAAAGTTCTCTTCTTAGCGAGTCAGTAATGGCTTCCAACGCATGCTTGGACGCACAGTACGCTCCTTTAAAAGGAAAAGCAGTGAATCCGGCAATTGAACTTATGTTTATGATCCGCCCTTTGGATTTTCTTATAAGCGGAAGAAAAGTCTGAATAACATCTACCTGTCCTATTAAGTTTGTTTCCAGCTGGAAGCGCAGTTTATCTATCGGCAGGAATTCCAGGGGGCCTGCAACGGCTACCCCGGCGTTGTTTATAAGGCCGTAAAGACCTTCATCACCGGTTTCTTCTGCTACTATAGAAAGCGCATTTTCAATGCTGGAATGGTCATTAACATCTATAAACACCGGGATTATATTTTCATTTTGCAATTCCTGTGCGTCTTTTTGTTTTCTTACCCCGGCAAAAACCTTGTAACCCTTTTGCGCAAGCATTAAACAGGAAGTTTTCCCTATCCCGGATGATGAACCGGTAATTAGTATGTATTTTTGTGATTTAGGCATAAATTATCCCAGCTGGTTTATTAACTGAAACGATTTAGTTTTATTTTTGTAAATTATTCTATCACGAAGCAACATCGTATTTAATTTCAAAGGCCAGTAGACTTCTAAACTTTTAATAATTTAACAAAATTTTGAAACAAATGAGGCAATTTATGCCATGCGATTGTTTTTATAATATTAAAGAGGTAATGATAAAAATATTTATGGGAAGGTTAAAGATGGAATTAAAATCTTTAAATAGAATGCCTTACAATAATAGAAATTATAAGAAAGATGATCAAAATCCAAAAGTTACAAACTCAGATACTAGTATTTGGCTTGGAACTAGAAATCTAAAAGTTACAAACCCAGGTGGTAGTATTTTGCCTGGAACTGGAGATCCAGAAGTTACAAACTCAGATATTAATCCTTTGTTTGACTTTAGAGATCCAGAATTTGAGAAAGAATATGAAAATTTGTCTCTGGGAAGACCCAGGTATGTAGAATTAAGCCCTGAAGAACAAATTGATGTATCAGCACTTTTAGCTGATTTAGGAGAAGAAGGAAAAACTTATAATGGGATTAAAGTAGACCCAAATCCAGATTGGATTAACCCAAATAAAGGGACACTTCTATATTCAATTCCAGGAAAATTATTTAGAGACGACAATAGCATACCTATAATGTTAAGCGCAGATTATGAAAATGGAAAAATTACCAGAATAGCTAGGAATATCGATCCAGAAGCACTTGCTGTAAATTTAGCTCTTTACGGGAATGAACAATTACCTTTATTAGATAAAATAAACGAATTTTTAGGATTGCCTGAACCCACTGAAGATTTGATTAATAAAGAAAGAATACTTGAACAAAGAAGAGAACAAGAACGTGCAGAGTTAGCTAAAGTTACAGAACGTGAAGGTAGATGGATTTCTAATGACAATGGTGAACTTGTTAGAACAAATCAACCTAGAAACTCTACATATGACATTAGAGGAGCAAATGAAGTATTGCAAGGCCAATATTCTATCAAACAAGCTGAAGATTCTCGCTATATGCAAACTTTTGGAATTGGCCCTTGTGTAGCATTAACTCTTTATGATAATGAAACCAGGACAGGTGTTATGGCTCATATTGACAGCCCTGAAAAAGTAGAAAATTCTACGCCAGTGATAATAAGGCAGCTACAACAACAAGGAATAGATCCAGAAGATTTAGAAGCCCGAATTATCGGAGGGCGAACTGAGCTTTCAGAAGAAATCATTAGGAATCTTAATCAATCATTATCTCAATATAATGTGCCAATTGTAGAAGAAGACATCTTAGGTAATAGTAGCAGAGCAATAATGATGGATTTAAATGATGGAGAAGTATATGATTATCTTGAAGATAAAAGCATACAAGAAACACTGAAGGTTCAACAACCAATAGATTTAGAGTGGCTTACAAAAATAGGGCAAAGCCTAATAAGACAAAAATAAATGTTCTTGTTTAATATAGTCTTAAATTAAATCTTTAAGCACACAGTATATTAAAAATGGTTTTCATCATTTGTTAATGGCAATGATAAAATACCAACTTATAATAATTATCACTCTGTAAGATTATAAAGGAAGGGCGAAAAAGTTTTATATCTGTTTTGTGTTTTACGTCATCCTGAGCCAGCTCGCCCTGCGAGTTGTGTCGAAGGATCTCAAAGTCTAAAACAATGAGATTCTTCGCCCGCCCCGCCTATGGCGGGAGGCGGCTCAGAATGACGAAATGAGTAAAAATTTTTTAT
>JANQEB010000057.1 GCA_028278605.1 Candidatus Gastranaerophilales bacterium | reverse complement strand
AATGAGTTTGAGCCTGCAACATCTGCTCCTCGCAGCTGTTTCGGCTCTTCACTCCCGCTTCGCAATTTAACAATTCCATATAGATTTTTGAAAAATTTTGAAAATTATACTAAGCTATTGTTCATTTTTAGCTAACCCGTCATTAGAGTTAATTAAATATATTAAACGGGGTTTAACATAATATTTTTATAATTTAAAATAAATCCAGGTTCATAATGAATGTTTAAAGGAGATAAAAATGCATGAGCATTTAATTATAATTGGGGGCGTTGCAGCAGGCACAAAAGCTGCATCAAAAGCGCGCAGGCAGAATCCTGAACTGAAAATCACCCTTTACACAGCTGAAAAGTATATTTCTTATTCCGCATGCGGAACCCCATACTACATTAGCGGGGTTATCAAGGATAAAAACAGACTTCAGGTAAGAACACCCGAGGCTTTTAAGGAAAAAGAAAATATTGATATCAAAATTGAGCATAATGTAACAAAGATCATACCTGAAACCAACAAAGTAATAGTCCAAAACCTTCAAACACAGGAAGAATTCGAAGACGAATATACCCGTCTGCTTATAGCTACGGGTTCTCACTCATTTATTCCGCCGATTGAAGGGACCGGTCTTAACAATGTATTTAAGCTAAAAGACATAGAAGACAGTATGAAAATAAAGCAGGTAACGGGTTCTGCCAAAAAAGCGGTTATTATCGGCGCCGGGTATATTGGGCTGGAGCTGGCCGAGGCACTGTGCGAAAACCAAATCCGGACCACAATAATAGAAAAAGAAGGTCAAATCCTGAAAACAATAGACCCTGACCTTGCTAACCAGATTAAAACCTATATGGAAGAAGAAAAAGGCGTAAAAATAATCCTGGAAGATAGCGTAACAAGCCTTAAAGGCGATGAAAACGGGAATTTAACCCATGTCCTGACTCAAAACGGACAATCAATTGAAGCTGATTTTGCGGTAATCTGTATTGGAGTTAAACCAAACATTGATTTAGCAAGGGATGCCGGGGTTCTGACCGGAGAAACAGGGGCTATCAAAGTAAATAAAAGAATGCAGACCAACCTGCCCAATGTATACGCGGCGGGGGATTGTGCGGAATCCGTCAACAGGATTACCGGAAGGCCTGTGTGGGTTCCCCTGGGATCTACCGCTAACAAGCAGGGCAGGGTTGCGGCAATCAATATAACGGGCGGTTACGCTGAATTTAACGGGGTTCTTGGCTCAGCAGTAACTAAAATATTTGAATACACAGCTTCTACCTCCGGAATTAACGAAAAAACCGCCAAAGAAGAGGACATTGACTATGAGCTTGCAATAGTTTCCCATAAGGATAAGTCAGGATATATGCCTGATGCCAGGGAAATTACAATTAAGCTCCTTGCAGAAAAAGAAACAGGAAAGCTTATTGGGGTTCAGGCAGTAGGAAAAGGCGATGCTGATAAGAGAGTTAACGTTGTTGCAACAGCCATAACAGCTGGCATGACAGTAAGTGAGTTTTCTCAAACAGATCTTACCTATGCCCCGCCTTACTCTTCAGCGATTGATCCGTTGCTTATCGCTGCACAGATTCTTGAAAAGAAACTCGGAGATGGTATAAGCAGTATTTCACCACAGGATTTGCAAAAATACCTGGAGGAAAAAAAGGCCTGTTGCGCTGTTATAGACATAAGAAGCCCGGAAGAATATAAAAAATGGCATCTTAAGTATGCCCAAAATGTGGCTCCGGAAGAATTGGAAAAAAAAGTAGCGGAAAATAAGCCTGAAAACCTTCTTATTTGCTGCGATGAAGGAATGACAGGTTATATTGCATCGCTTAAACTAAAAGAAAAAGGGTGTAAAAACGTTACTTTCATTGATGGCGGCATTAATTACCTGAAAAATACACCTGAGTTTAATAAGAAATAAGAATTTCATTCCGAGTCTACCGGTTTTTTCCAGTTCCTCAATACAATAGGCCAATTTGCATATTGCGTCATTACTGTTCAGCAATTTAAAATTAATGTACAAAGTTAAAACCGGTTGTCAATGAAGGAATTTACCAAATGACTATCCTCCCTGGCAAACGGTTTATACATATTTTAGAAATTGCTCTATCGAGGGAATATGGCACGAAATTCACGATGAAATAGTAAAAGCAGTGAAGGTATGATTTATTTGGCTATGTTACACAGAATGCTCAGGCAGTTAA
>JANQEB010000039.1 GCA_028278605.1 Candidatus Gastranaerophilales bacterium | reverse complement strand
TGGGTTAACCTTTACTCCATTTTATAGAACGACCAAAGATGAGTTAGGGAAAAATAAAAATTTATTTTTAACTCATGATGGGAGTGTCCCTAAGTGCATAGATAAATCAATGAAGCAAAAGTTTTCTTGATTACCGCTCTCCATGAAAGGAAAGAGTTGCAAACCTTTAATTAACCTTCTTAGTTAAAGTTTTTTAATTTTAGCATAATAAAAACCATCCATATTGTTAGTTCCGGGCAATATTTGATTTGTCATTCCCGAATTTTGATAGAATTTTTCCTTGTCGTCATTGCGAGGAGTGAAACGACGAAGCAATCCACTTGAGTTTACTTGGTGATGGATTGCTTCGCTTCGCTCGCAATGACGTTGTTCATCAGTTACAATATTACTACTACCAAAAAGAGTTTGAAATCCTGGTAGTGTCCCGATGCTATGTTGATAGCTTCCGGAATGTCATTCCGAGGAGCGAAGCGACGTGGGAATCTGAGCAACATCGCATTAAGCTTAAATTTTAAGCCTTGATAAACGGGATTCCACAGATTGCCACGGGCTCACAAATTGTCATTGAGCCCTCGCAATGACAACTTGATGGTTGTCAACATAGTTTCAGGAGATAAGGAAAAATTTGAAAAGGAGTAATTTATTTATGACAGCAATAGAAATCTTTCAGCTCATAGGTTTTGGAATCATATGCACAGTCTTATTTTTAGCTGTTCACAGGTTATCCAAGCCGCCTTTTGAAAGAGACAGCAAAAACAGCAGGTAATTTGCCTTATGGCAGTTGGGTAGGTTGGGTCAATTTTGTAAATTGCCCCAACAGCTTTAAACCCGCATTATTTGATGTTGGGTTAAAAAATAGAATTTTTTAACTCAACCTACTGCTCTGCGTATAGACTATCAAAATCTCCTTTTGAAAGAGAATGACTACTGCGCTTTATGAATTCTCCTTATCCTTTTTCTGGAAATATTCATCAGGATTCCAAGCATAAACAGCGTAAGCACAACTGAAGTCCCGCCATGGCTTATCAAAGGGAGGGTTACGCCTGTAACGGGAACCACGCCAACAGCAACCCCAATGTTTATAAATGCCTGGAATATGATCGCAAAAGTTATACCAAAAGCAAGCAGTTTTCCAAACAGGTCAGAGCATCTGTTTGCAATATAAAACCCCCTCTGAAGCAGCGCAAGGAACAACCCAATAAGAATAATACAGCCGATAAATCCGAATTCCTCGGCTATGACTGCAAAGATAAAATCAGTATGGCTAAAAGGTAACCAGAAAAGCTTCTGCCTGGAATTGCCGTACCCCACCCCAAACAACCCGCCTGAACCTATGGCATAGATTGACTGGATCAGGTTATAGCCTGACCCCTGCGGGTCAGCCCAGGGGTTTAGCCAACCATGGATCCTGGTTAACTGATATGGTTTTACAAACATTAATAAGCCCAACCCGCCTACACCAATTGAGGAAAACGCCAGCAGCCTGAACGAAGCCCCTCCCGCAAGCAGCAACGCAAAAGTTATTAAGCTAAGAATGACCGCATTGCTCAGGTTTGGCTGCATAAGAAGGATTACTATCATTAATATAATCAGCCCAAGATGTTTGAGCATCTTTGTTTCAAGTATGTTTTTAGATTCAACAAGCGCTGATGAAACAAGCAAAATCGTCGCGAATTTGCAAAACTCCGAAGGCTGCAACGGAATCCCGGCAAGCCAGCGTGATGAGCCGTATATAGTCTTGCCCATCCCCGGAATCAAAGTTGCTACTATCAAGGCAATTACAACCCAGGTAATCGGCATAACAAGCTTTTTCCAGAACCTGTAATCTGCAATGTAGGCAAATGTGAAAAATACCAGCCCCACAGTAATTGCAATAGTGTGTTTTATCAGGAAATAAGCCACGTTTCCGTATAATTCCGAACCTTCCGGGGCTCCTGCGCTGAAAACAGCCATTACTCCAAAGATAATCAGCGCAATTATTACTGCCGCCAGGATTTTGTCCGGTGCTCCAAGAACAACTGATTTTGTATTAAAGGCCCTTTTTACCCTTCTTTCAACACGGGCCAGCCTTTTTCTTTTTGAGGACATATTTCTTGAACGCCTTACCTCTTTCTTCAAAGTTAGTGAACATATCAAAACTGGCACAGGCAGGGGATAACAAGACCGGCCCCAGTTTTAGCGAAGCTGCTTTGTCAATTGCGCTTTCGAGTGAACCTTCCCTGTAGGCGTTATCGTAGCCTTCCTGTTTTAATGCCTCTTCAAAGCGGTTAGCGGCTTCTCCTATGAGGATTACTGCTGCTGTATTTCTTTTTACTTCCCGGCAGAATTCGGTTAAGTCTGTGCCTTTATCCCTGCCTCCTGCTATCAGAACCACTTTCTGGTCTTCAAACGCTCTTATTGCGCATATTGTTGAGCTACAATTGGTTGCTTTTGAGTCATTATAATAATCTATCTCATCAATTGTGGCAACATACTCAAGCCTGTGTTCCGGCGGGGTAAAGTCCATTACAGCTTCCCTGATGGTATTAATTTCCACCCCGGCTATATAGCAAACCGCAACCGCTGCCTGGATATTTTCTAAATTGTGCTTTCCTTTTACAGGAATTTCACTGATTTTCATTACTTCATGGACTTGCTTGTTTTTATCTTTTATAAGAAGTTTTTCGTCCTTAATATAAACGCACTTATCATCGGCTTCCCTGTTGAAAAAATAGGTTTCAGACAGGATATCCAGCTTTAAATAGGCAATTTTGAGGTTCTTTGCGTTAAGCACAGCCCAGGCCGGGTGTCTTTCTGTAAATAACGACGCTTTTGCCCTGAAATACTCTTCCTCATTGCCATGCCAGTCAACATGGTCGGGTGTATAGTTCAAAAAGACAGCTATATGGGGCTTAAACGTCTTACTCGTGGCTATCTGGTAAGAGCTGACTTCTGCCACAAAAAAATCTATATCCTCATCAAGAAAGTCAGTAGCCGGAGTCCCGATGTTTCCGCAGGCTGGTGCGTTGTAACCGGCTTTAGTCAGTATTTGAGAGACCAGCTTTGTCGTGGTTGTTTTACCATTAGTACCGGTGATGGCTATAAAGGGCCTGGTTGATTCACGATAAGCCAGCTCTAACTCACCATAGCATTCAATTTTATGCTCTCTAATCAGCTTCATGACTGCTGTATGAGGGGGAATCCCGGGGCTTGTGATTATAACATCAGAGTTTAAAACCGTTTCTTCCTTATGCGCACCCATTTCAACTTCTATATGAAGCTTTTCTAACTCCTTAATCTTTTCCCGGTCATCATCAGTAGGCTGCCTGAGCTCGCTAATTGTACAATTAGCCCCCCGTGAAGCCAGGTATTTCGCCGCAGAAATCCCGCTTTTTGACAATCCAAGTATTGTTACGTCAAAATTGGTCCATTTTCTTTTCATACAGTTATTCCATTTTTGAACTCATAACAAGTTTTTCTTTTAGCTCCTTCTCTAAGTATATAGATTCGTAATTAATATGACAAAATTCGTCGGATTGTCATTCCGAGGAGCGAAGCGACGTGGGAATCTGAGCAACATCGTAGTAAGCTATAAATTTTAAGCCTTGACACGGGGTTCCACAGATTGCCACGGGCTCACAAATTGTCATTGAGCCCTCGCAATGACGGGTGCAACTTGACTCGCAATTATACACCATTCATCAGTTACAATATTTACTGCTAACCAATTGTTAAAACCCTTGAAAATAGCGTTAAATATGTCAAACTGAAAGTAAAATAACTTAATAATTATACAACAAAAAGCGGTTTTGTTGATTTGCATGAGCAAAAAGAGATGTTAGGTATATACCGGTAAGCGTCTTTTTTATCTTAAAAGTTTATTCTTTTTTTTCAAGAATTCCTCAGGGCATTGCGAAGAGGGATTTTTCAAAAACTGATTTATTTTTTAAAATCAGAATAATTACAAAATGTGATCTGTGTTGTATTATATATACTAAAAAACAGCGACCTTGCCACTGTTTTTTATATTAAAAACAACTTTTAATTACTTACGTAAGCCGAGTACTTTGATTAATTCACGGTATCTTTCAATATCTTTGTTTTTAAGGTATGCAAGTAATCTTTTTCTTTTTCCGACCATCATTAAAAGGCCGCGTCTTCCCTGGAAGTCTTTTTTGTTAATTTTTAAGTGTTCTGTAAGTTCAGTAATTTTTTTTGTTAATAATGCGATTTGAACTTCCGGTGAGCCTGTGTCTTTTTCACCTCTTTTATTTTTTTCGATAATTTCTTTTTTATTTGCCAGATTTATTGACATTTAATAGCCCTCTTGTGCCTAACTTTAAGGGATATAATAACATCTAAAGAAAATTGTTCAAGAGTCTTCTTTTATTAACTCAAGTTGCTGCTTATAAATTTTTTCAAAATGCCCGCCCACCTCACCCTTAGAGGAGTGAAAAGGCTCCGCCTGCTAAAATGCGGACAGCCTGCGAAGCAGGGACTGCACTTCGTTTCACTGTCCATTTCGCCTGCTTCGCCTTTTCTAATCTATATACATTTTGAA